>NZ_JAMBDT010000012.1:0-69073 GCF_025143765.1 Gordonia sp. p3-SID1431 | reverse complement strand
CCACGAAGGGTTGGCGACGCATCTCACCAGGACCCTTCGTGACGCGCCCTCCGCAAGCTCCGGGCGCTCCTCAGGGAGCGGTGGTTGGTTGCGCCCTCCGCAAGCTCCGGGCGCTCCTCAGGGAGCGGTGGTTGGTTGCGCCCTCCGCAAGCTCCGGGCGCTCCCAGGGAGCGGTGGTTGGTTGCGCCCTCCGGGCACTCCTCGGGGAGCACCCGCCGCAGTCGGTCAGCCGGCGTCGCCGACCCGGGTGCCGTCCAGGACGGCGCACAGCTCCGGAATCCAGTCGCGATCTGCCGGGACGATCTCGGCTGCGTCGAGGTGTCGTAGCTCGTCGGCGGAGAACCAGCGCACGGCGAGGTGCTCGAGCGCGGTCGGAGTCCCCGAACGCAACCGCGCAACGTAGGCGTGCAGGGTCAGGCCACCGGGCAGCGCGACCGGGGAGCCGACGCCCTCGCCGGCTTCGACCTCGGCTCCGAGCTCCTCGCGGATCTCCCGAACCAGCGCCGCCGCATGGGTTTCCCCCGACTCGACACGACCGCCGGGCAGTTCCCACAGACCGGCGAGTTCGACCGGACGGGACCGCTGCGCCAGCAGCACCCGGCCGTCGGCGACGATCGCCGCGGCGACGACGTCGCGCGGTCGGGTGTCGCGGGGTTCGTCGCGCGCGGCGCGCGTCGCGATCATCCAGGCGAAGGTGACGAAGGTGGCCGCCGGCCACGCGGCCCCGAAGACCGCCTCGAGTGCCGCCGGGGGATGGGGACCGTACTCTATCGTGACCCGGAGCAACCACGGAATCCCGAGCCCCGCGACCACGATCCACATCGCGAGGACCGCCCGCGCGCCCCGGCGCCGCGAACCGGTGCCGTGCACGAGCCAGATTCCCAGCGGGATGATCCACACCCAGTGATGCACCCACGAGATCGGCGACACCAGGAGTCCGAAGAGCTGGACCACCAGCAGGATTCCGAGCGCGTCGGATACCGCACGGCCGGCGAACACCGCCACCACGACCGCGACCAGGACGCCGACCATCCAGATCCAGCCCGACCCGACATCGAAGCCCACGAAGCGGGACAGGGTGCCGCGCAGGCTCTGATTGATCACCGCCTCGACGGGACCGATGCGCTCGGCGTCGCCGAGAAGGGTTCCGTAGTAGGTGCGGGTGACGTCGGGGAAGAGCAGCAGGCAACCGAGGACGGTGAAGACGAAGGCAACCGCGGCGGCCAGGGCGCCCAGGGGTTTGCGGGCGGCGAGATACCAGAGCCCGGAGATCGCCGGGGTGAGCTTGACCCCGGCCATCAGACCGATGAGTGCGCCGCCGGCGAGCACCCCGCGGTCGCTGCGCGCCCAGGTGACCGCCAGTAGGGTGCCCAGCATCAGGAAGACGTTGATCTGGCCGTAGTCCAGGGTGACCCGGACCGGTTCGCACCAGATCGCGGGGGCAGTCCAGAGTGCGGCCATGGCGTAGACGTCGGTGGTCGACCCGCACAGGCGTAAGGCGAGGACGACGCAGGTGTACAGGGCTCCGAACGTCGCGAGCTGCCAGCCGATGGCCACCAGGTCCCATGGCACGAGAGACAACGGGTACAGCACGACGGCCGCGAACGGCGGATACGTGAAGGGCAGGGCGAAGTCGGTCTCACCGGCGTAGGTGAAGAGATAGAGCGACCCGTCGGCGAGACCCGCCGAACCGTCGCGGTAAACGTGCAGGTCCACGAAGTTCCTGCCGTTCACGGTCAGCGTGTCCCAGACGAGCCGCGCGATGATCGACGCCGCCAGGAGAGCGGTCGCCAGCACGGACCTGGAGCGCACGAAATACCAGGGTAGACAGCCGGAGGGCGGTATGGCGAAACGGTGCGCGGTGAGCGGGTCGGCAGGAGGGTGTGTGAATACTTGACCCATGCGTTTCTTCTACGACTCGGAGTTCATCGAGGACGGCACCACCATCGAGCTGGTCTCGATCGGGGTCGTCGGTGAGGACGGCCGCGAGTTCTATGCGGTGTCGACCGATTTCGACCCCGGCCGGGCGGGGGACTGGGTGCGGGCCAACGTGTTGCCGAAACTGCCCTCGCCGTCGTCGTCCGCGTGGCGGGACCGTCGACGCATCCGGGAAGATCTCCTCGAGTTCCTCACCGCCGACGGCTCCGACATCGAGCTGTGGGCCTGGGTGGGCGCGTACGACCATGTCGTGCTGTGCCAGTTGTGGGGTCCCATGACCGCGCTGCCGCGCGAGATCCCGCGGTTCACCCGTGAGCTGCGGCAGCACTGGGAGGCCGCGGGCCGACCGGCGCTGCCGCCCACGCCGTCGGACGCGCACGACGCGCTGAGCGACGCCCGGCACAACCTGCGCCGGTGGGAGGCGATCGAGAAGGCCCGCGTCTGACCCGCGGACGAATCCACGGCCACGTCTCCTCTACCCTGGACGGGTGGTGAACTGGACCGTAGACGTTCCGATCGACGACCTTCCCGAGCTCCCGCCGCTTCCGGGGGATCTCCAGACGCGTTTCGACGACGCGATCAGCCGCCCGGCGGTACAGCAGCCGAGCTGGCCGGCCGACGAGGCGCGCAAGATGCGGACCGTCCTCGAGTCGGTCCCGCCGATCTGTATGCCCGCCGAGGTCCAGACGCTCGCCGCGCAGCTGGCCGACGTCGCCGAGGGGCGTGCATTCCTCCTGCAGGGCGGTGACTGCGCGGAGACGTTCGCCGACAACACCGAACCGCACATCAAGGGCAATATCCGCACGTTGTTGCAGATGGCGGTCGTGCTCACCTACGGCGCCAGCATGCCGGTGGTCAAGGTCGCCCGGATCGCGGGCCAGTACGCCAAGCCGCGATCATCCGACACCGACGCCCTGGGGCTGCCCTCCTACCGCGGCGACATGGTCAACGGATTCGTGGCCGACGCGGCGGTGCGGGCACACGACCCGTCCCGGCTGGTGCGCGCCTACGCGAATGCCGCGGCCGCGATGAACCTGGTCCGCGCCCTCACCCAGGCCGAGGCGGATCTGAGCCGGGTGCACGACTGGAACCGCGAGTTCGTGCGCACGTCACCCGCCGGCGCACGCTACGAGGCCCTGGCGTCCGAGATCGATCGCGGCCTGCGGTTCATGGACGCCTGCGGCGTCACCGATTCGAATCTGAACTCCGCCTCCATCTTCGCCTCGCACGAAGCGCTCGTCCTCGACTACGAACGCGCCATGCTGCGGCTGGCCGACGACCCCGGGGGTGCCGGCAAGGTCCTCTACGACCTCTCCGCGCACTTCCTGTGGATCGGGGAGAGGACCCGCCAGCTCGACGGCGCCCACATCGCGTTCGCGGAGCTCATCAGCAATCCGATCGGCGTCAAGATCGGGCCCACGACGACGCCCGAGCAGGCCGTCGAATACGTCGAGCGTCTCGATCCGCACAACGTGCCGGGGCGACTCACGCTCGTCGCGCGGATGGGCAACGGCAAGGTCCGCGACGTGCTGCCGGCCATCGTCGGCGCCGTCGAGGCGACCGGCCACAAGGTCATCTGGCAGTGCGATCCGATGCACGGCAACACCCATGAGGCGTCGACCGGCTTCAAGACCCGGCACTTCGACCGCATCGTCGACGAGGTGCAGGGGTTCTTCGAGGTGCATCGCGCGTTGGGCAGCCATCCCGGTGGCGTCCACGTCGAGTTGACCGGCGAGGACGTCACCGAATGTCTCGGTGGTGCACAGGAGATCTCGGATCTCGACCTCGGGGGACGCTACGAGACCGCCTGCGATCCGCGGTTGAACACGCAGCAGTCGCTCGAGCTGGCGTTCCTCGTCGCGGAGATGCTGCGCGGCTGAGGGAGCGGGGCGTCAGCCGATCGCCAGGAACGTGCTGCCGACCCAGAAACCGAGGGCGCCGAGGCCGCCGACCAGCACCAGCACGACGACTATCCAGACCAGCGCGCCGAGCCGGCTGCCGCCGATGAGTTCGGGCTCGACGGCCATCGGCCGTGAGGTACGACGGGTCACCGGACGCGGCGCGGAGCCGACGTCGTCGCGCTCGGCCGCAGGTTGCTCCACGGGTGTGGCTGTGTCCGCGGGCCGCGCCGGGCCGGGCACCGACTGGACCCGGGTGCCATGGCCGCCGGGATCGGGGCCCCGGTAGCGCGACACCGTCTGACGCTCGGCCGACCGGCGCGGCGCGGGCACCGTGAACGGCGGGAGGCCGAGTTCGTCGGCGACGGCGAGCAGGGCCCGTTGCATGTCGAAGCCGTCGGCATATCGATCGGCGGGGTTGCGTTCGGTCGCGCGCAGCACGATCTCGTCGAACTCCTCCGGCACCCCCGGGATCACGTCGCCCGGCGCCGGCACGTCGAAGCTGAGTCGCTGGTAGGCGAGAGCCAGGGGTGAGTCGCCCGAGAAAGGTGTTCTGCCCGTGAGGAGTTCGAACATCATCACACCCATGGAGTAGACATCGCTGCGAGCGTCGGCGTGGGTGGACTCGACCTGTTCGGGGGAGAGGTAGGCAGCGGTCCCGAGGATCACGCTGGCCGAGGTCACCCCGGCCTCGGCCACGGCTCGCACCAGTCCGAAGTCCGCGACCTTCACCTCGCCCTCGTCGGAGATGAGCACGTTCTCGGGTTTCACGTCCCGGTGCACCAGACCCGCGGCATGTGCGGTGCCGAGCCCGCCGAGTACCGGCGCGGCCACCGCGACGACGGCATGGGGCGGCATCGGGCCGCGCTCGCGCAACAGTTCGCGCAGGCTGCCCCCGTCGACCAGTTCCATCACCAGGAACGCGATGCCGTCGTCGATGCCCTGGTCGTACACCGCGACGAGCCCGGGATGTTTGAGGCCGGCGACCGCGCGTGCCTCGAACTCGAAGCGGCGCAAGAACTGTGGGTCTCCCGAGTACCGGGAGTCCATCACCTTCACCGCCACGTCGCGTCCCAGCCGCAGGTCGACGGCGAGGTAGACCGCCGACATGCCGCCGCGCGCGATGGGCGCGTCGATCCGGTACCGGTCCTCGAGGACGGTCCCGAGCATCGTGTCGACGGGGGAGTTCACGCTGCCGAATCTACCTGCAGCCCGGGCCGGTCGAGAGCATCGGCACGATGCCGACCGAGGGTGTCGCCGCCGGGGCGTTCGCGGGTCTCGTTCGTCATGTCGTCGCGACCCGACGGTTTCTCCCGCTCCCGACTACCGGCTACCCTTTCGACGTGGGTTCCCTACCGTTGTCGCCTGACACTCTGCCTTCCGACACCGAGTTCCTGTCGATCGACGATGTCGCCGACCGCCTCGGGGTGTCGACCAACCGGGTGCGGACACTCATCCGTGACCATCACCTGCTCGCGGTCTCCCACAACGGATACCCGGCGATTCCGGCGCTCTTCGTGGACGAGGGCGGCGTCGCGAAACACTTCTACGGGCTCGTGGCGGTCCTGATCGACGGCGGTTACACGCGCGACGAGGTGATGGAGTGGCTGTTCACCGAGCAGGAAGATCTCGGACTCCACCCGGCGGCAGCGCTGCACACGGATCTGGCCCGCGAGGTCATCCGCCGGGCGCAGGCCCAGGCTTTCTGAGCGACGCCCCGGCCCCGAACCCCCGGGGTCCGGACTCCCGGTGCTCGGCCTCGGCGCGCCCCGACTCCTCGACGCCCGTCTCCGCGAGGACATCCGACGCGAGAGTGTCCTCGCCGGCCGGGGTCGCGCCCCACGCCCACCTCCCGAACCGGCCCAGCCGCAACGGGTCCCGACGGGTCAGCGACCAGGCCGCGACGCCGGCCAGTGCGGCCGCCAGCGTCACCTCGACAGGTTTGTAGAAGACGATCGCGTCGTCGGGCTGGAACACGATCAGCAGGAACGTCGAGGCACCGACGACCGTGGCCCGCACCCACATCGGCAGGTCGAAGGCCACCGCGATCACCAGCACCCACGTGTAGTACCAGGGCAGCGTCGACGGCTCGAGCAGGAGTACGGCCAGCATCGCCCACGCCATCCCGGCGACCGCGTCCCGCACGTCGTGGCGGTGGCGCCACCAGAGCGCGACCAGCGTTACCGCGAGGACCACCGAACCGATTGCCCGCGTGACCTCCAGCACCGGTTGCAGATTGAGGGCGACGAACGGCGCCGCGACGAGGGTCACGACATGGGCGGCGAGGGTGGGAATGGTGAACCAGTTGATGATGACGTCGGCCCACCCCAGGCCGGTGAGCCAGCCGAGTCCCAAGCCGATCACCAGGGTCCACAGGCCGAACACCGCGACCGCGATCCCGACGATGGATGCGAACACCGTCACCACGTCGCGGGCGGTCACCGGTCGCCGGGAACGGATGTGCGACAACCAGATCCACAAGACGAACGGCAGTGCGATGCCGGCGGTGATCTTGATCGACACCGCGAGCGCCAGGACGGCTGTGCCCACCACGTGCCGGCCGTCGACCACCAGGACGATCCCGGTGACGAGGACGCCCATCATCAGCAGCTCCACGTGCGGTCCCGCCACGAGATGGATCAGGACCAGCGGGTTGAACAGCACCAGCCACAGTCCGGCTTGCGGGGAGGCCCCGAACCGCTCCGCCAATCGGGGTATCGCCCAGAGGGACAGGAAGAGTCCGGGCAGCAGCACCAGCCGGATGGCCAGCACGCCGAGGACGACCTGGTCGCCGGTGATCTCGGTGACGACGCGCAGCATGCCCATGAAGAAGGGGCCGTACGGTGCCGTCGTGGTCGCCCAGACCTGCGCCATGCTGTCGACGAGCGGACCGGGCAGGTGGGCGGGACCGTCGGCATACGGGTCGAAACCGGCGCCGAACACCGCGCCCTGGGCGAGATAGGCGTAGACGTCGCGCGAGTACACCGGCACCGCGACGAGCAGGGGAGCGGTCCACACGAGTACCCATCGGCTCAGCGTCCGCGTCGTCGGCGCGGTGTCGGTGGCGGAGGAGATGATCCGACGCCCCAGCCGGACCCACCCGAACACCATGAGGAACACGCCCAGCCAGAACAGCGTCCCGAAGACGTTCTTGCCGTGCCCGTACGTGATCCAGCTCAGACCCAGATCGGAGAGGAGAGCGGAGTTGCGCGGCGGGTCGCCGACCCCGAAGCTGCCGAGACAGACCAGCACGGACCCGATCGCGCCGAGGATCAGATCGCCCCGAGCGGCCGTGGCGGCACCTGTCACGGAAGTGCTCACGCCTGACGGTGCGCGACGCGATGGGCGACCGCGATCAGCTCGGCACGGATGTCGTCGCCGATGTCGGCGGCGTCGAGCGCGGTCAACGCCGATCCCAACAGCTCGTCGATCGAGTTCTCGACCTCGGCCACCGCGCCGAGCGCGACGAAAAGATCTCGCGCGGAACCCAATTCGTCGCTGTCGAGCCGGCGGCCGAAGTAGGAGCGCAACCGCGCGCCGAGGGCCGGGTCGGCCGCATCGGCGCGTTGCAGCGCGATCGCGCGCAGGGCCGTGTGCTTGTCCGAGACCAGATCGTCCCCGGACGGTTTACCCGTGCGTTCCGGATCGCCGAAGACGCCGAGCAGATCGTCGCGGAGCTGGAAGGCGATGCCGAGGTCGTGCCCGATCGCACGCAGCGTCGACACCAGCTGCTCGGACGCACCGGCGAGTCGCGCACCCAGCTCGAGCGGTCGCGCGACGGTGTAGGCGGCGGTCTTGAACTCCATCACCCGGTAGGCGGCCTCGGTCGAGTCGTCGCCGCCGGCCTCGTTCACGATGTCCAGGAACTGGCCGCCGAGCACCTCGGTCCGCATCGCCGCCCACGTCGCGCCCACCTCCGCGGGCAGCGGGTGGTCGCCGTCCCTGCCGGTTGAGCGGTCCCTGCCGGTTGAGCGGTCCCCGCCGGTTGAGCGGTCCCCGCCGGTTGAGCCTGTCGAAACCCCCGGCCGGTGACCGTGGACCAGGTCGTCCGCCCAGGCGAGCGCGAAGTCGCCGGCGAGGATCGCGGCCGCGACCCCGTGGGCGCCGGAGTCCCCGGCCCACTCCGCGCTCGCGTGCCGCGACTCGAACTCCCGGTGCACGGTCGGGTGCCCGCGCCGGGTGTCCGACCGGTCGATGATGTCGTCGTGGATCAGGGCGCAGGCCTGCACGAGTTCGAGTGCGGCGCAGACGCGCAGCGCGTCCCGCGGGCCGGGGGCGTCGTCCTCGGCTGCGGCCCCGGCGACGGCACGGTCCGACGACGACGTCCCGCAGCGCCACCCGGCGAAGGCGAAGACCGGTCGGATGCGTTTGCCTCCTCGCAGCACGAACTCCCGGATCAGTTCCGCCGCCTCACCGACCACCGGTGCGATCGCGGCGGCGGCCGGGACGGCGTCGTCGAAGAAGGCGCGTAATTCGGCCTCGACGGCGCCCGGAACCGCATCGAGCGAGGTGGGCGTCGGGATCGTGGAGGTCACCCTGCCAGGCTATGCGACCTGCTCCGTACACTGTGCGGGTGACCCCAACCGCTCCCGCACCCTCGATCGTCGAACGCCTGTCCGCTCCGCACCGCGGCCCGGTCCCGTTCTCGGTCGAGTTCTTCCCGCCGCGTGACGCCGAGGCCGAGTCCCGGCTGTGGCGGGCGGTGCGCATCTTCGAGCGGTTGTCCCCGGCGTTCGTCTCGATGACCTACGGTGCCGGCGGTTCGACGCGGGATCGCACGGTGCGCATCACCGGTGAGCTCGCCGCACAGACCACGCTGCTGCCGGTGGCCCACCTGACCGCCGTCAACCACAGTGTCGCGGAACTGCGCGCGCTCGTCGGTGCCTACGCCGACCAGGGCATCACCAACATCCTCGCGCTTCGCGGCGATCCGCCCGGCGATCCGCTCGGCGAGTGGGTCGCCCATCCCGACGGCGTCGAGTACGCCGAGCAACTGGTCCGGCTCATCGACACCCTCGGCGACTTCCACGTGGGGGTGGCGTCGTTCCCGGAGACGCATCACCGGTCGCCCGACATCGAACACGACACCCGCACTCTTGTCAGCAAGTTGCGGGCCGGGGCCGAGTACTCCATCACCCAGATGTTCTTCGACGTCGAGCACTACCTGCGGCTGCGCGACCGGGTCGCGGCCGCCGACCCCGAGCAGGGACTCAAGCCGATCATCCCGGGCATCATGCCGGTCACGTCGCTGGCCACCGTCCGTCGCATGGTCGAGCTGTCGGGTTCGGTGATCCCGCCCGACGTCGAGGAACGCTTCGCCAAGGCCGCGGGCAACGGCGCCGAGGAGGATCGTGCGTCGGTCCGTGCCGTCGGCATCGACTTCGCCACCGAGATGGCACAGCGACTGGTCGCCGAGGGTGCGCCGTGTCTGCATTTCTGCAGTCTGAACTTCGCCAAGGCCACGACGGAGGTCCTGGGCCGACTCGGCGTGGACGTCGACGCCGCGCTGCACGTCCCGGCCTGAACGGCCGAAGCTGTTCCGCCGGACCGGTGTCGGCGCCGGTCCGGCGCGGCATCATGTGCCCGCGGGTGGCTTTCGATCCGCGGGCGGCGTTGCCGATGACGGACCCGACACGGGATCGGCGGCAGCCGCGAGTCCTTCACCCGAGATCGACGAAGGGTTTGTCTTAGCCGCCACCGGACGTCCGGGCCGCGGTCCGCGATACCGCTTGGAGTAGGCGATCCGGACGATCACCAGGACGACCACGACGCACAGCAACGCGACGAACCACGACCAACTGCTGACCGCGGCGGTCGCCGGGTCCGGATAGGTGGCATCGGCGCTGAAGTCCGACGGTTCACCCGGAGCGGGGGTCCAGGTCACGGTGGACTCGCCGACCTGCTCGCCGTTCGTCGCGGTCACCGGACCGCCGAAGGTGACGGTCAGTTGTACGTAGTCGCGGTCCGGGACCAGCTCGGTCAGATCGGCGTCGCCGCGGAACCGCACCACCTCCCCGCTGCGCTTGGCGGTGAGATCCATCGTCAGCGAGGTGTCGCCGTAGGCGTCGGCCACGATGTCGCCCAGTTGGGCGAACTGCCCCGCGGTGAGATCGCTGAACGACGCCCGCGTTCCGACGCGCGTGGCGGGATCGTCCTCGTCGGGGTTCTCGTCCGCGCCGGCCTCGTCGTTTCCGGCGGGCTCGGAGGGTGAGGGGGATTCGGCCGTGTTCTCGGGTCCGGCGCCCGGAGACGACGGCGCGTCGGGACGATCGGGCACCTGTTTGTAGTCGGTCACCGAGACCTGCCCCATCATCGACTCGGGGAGGTCGAACTGCGGTGTCCCGCGCGGATTGTCCGGGGTGGTCGCCACGACGACGCTCCCCGAGTAGCGATCTCCCACCGTCGTCGACCGTTCGAGACAACCGGCCATCAGCGGGGAGAGAGCGACGAGAGCGACGGCCACCGCGGACGGCAACAGGCGCCGGGCTCGGCGGGACCCGGGCGCACCCGGTACGGGATTCGACGAACGCACGGTGCTCATCGTGCCAGACCCCGGCCGGACCGCGGGGCACCCGTCACACCGCGCCGCGTCGGGTGTCGGCGGTGTCAGGGCCGACGGCCGAGACCCCGACGCCCGCGTCGCAGCGCCAGGTGGGCGGCGATGTAACCGCTCGCGCCGGTGACACCTCCGCCGGGGTGAGTCGACGCTCCGGCGAGGAGCAGGCCGTCGGCACCGGGGACGCGGTGTCCGGCGAGGTCGGGGGTGGGACGCCACATGAACATCTGGTCGATGGACATCTCGACATGCATGATGTTGCCGCCGATCAGGCCCAGCTCATCGGCCAGATCTCGCGGCGTCTGGACGTACCGATGCGCGACCGACTCGGCGAAACCGGGCGCGTGGCGGTCCACCTCGTCGACGACGGCCTTCGCGGCGCGGTCCGCCGCGGCCGGCCAGTCGCCGTCGGCCAGCCGGTACGGATGCCACTGTGCCCAGAGATTGATGACGGAGCGGCCCGGGGGCGCGAGCGTCGGATCGATCGCCGAATAGCTCATCGCGACCACGGCCGGGCGCGGCGGGAGCTCGCCCACCGACGCCGCGGCATGGGCTCGGGTGAGGTGGGCGCGGTCGGTGACCAGCAGTCCGAGAGCCGAATGGACGCCGTGCTCGGGCAGGTCGCCGGGCAGCCCCTGGTAGTCGGGCAGGCCGGTCGTCCCCAGGCGAACCGCCATCCCGATCCCGCTGCCCACGACGATGGTGCGTCGCCACCGGTCGATGACGCCCGCGTCGAAACCGCCGGCGGCGAGGAGGTCGAGCGTGGTGAGCACGTGGCAGGCGTGGATGACTGTTGCGGCACAACGGGATTGACCCGTGCTGGTGAGCACCCGCCAGTGGTCGCCGCAGCGGGCGACGGAGACCGCGGGGTCGCCGCAGGAGACACGGCCGCCGTCCTGGTGGATTCGGTGCACGAGGGCCTCGGTGAGTGCGCCGCTGCCCCCGATCGCGCGTCCGGGCGGGATTCGGTGCATGAGTGCGGCGAATCCGATCATCGGCGCCGTGCCCGGTGCGCTCATGGGCGGTCCGGACTGGGCGCCGAACCACGCGAGTCCCGCCTTGAGCTGTTCGGACTCGAAATACTCGTCGAGGAGGGAATCGCCGGAGGCCATCAATTCGGCGGTCAGGTTCAGCACCCGGCCGCCG
The DNA here is from genome assembly GCF_025143765.1 of Gordonia sp. p3-SID1431. Taxonomy (NCBI): domain Bacteria; kingdom Bacillati; phylum Actinomycetota; class Actinomycetes; order Mycobacteriales; family Gordoniaceae; genus Gordonia; species Gordonia sp. p3-SID1431. The sequence continues at coordinate 57,535 of NZ_JAMBDT010000012.1, read as the reverse complement.
CGCCGGCCGAACAACCCCGTGCGTGCCGTGGTGGCGGTGCCGCCGAGCCCGCCGAAGGCCCGGCCGAACTTCCCCATCGTCGCGGGTTGGTAGAACGCATCCATGACCGCCCGCGCCCGCGGCGTCCACATCTCCACGAAGCGTCGATATGCGGCGGCATCGGCTGCACCACAGGCGTTCTCGATGGAAGCGCACGTCGCGTCGAGGTCGGTGCGGAAGACGATCGGCGGGGCGGTCGCGGTGGCCGGGACGAACGCCCACGGATCGCAGTCGATGTAGCGCAGGCCGTGCGCGGCGAGGTCGAGGTCGTCGAGAACGGGGGAGTGACGGATCATCAGATGCGACGACGACCCCCGGTCGACCCGATGTCCGGGGAACCGTTCGACGGTGGAGACCGCGCCGCCTGGGATGTCGTCCCGCTCGAGTGCCTCCACATCCCGTCCGGCCTGTGCCAGGTAGGCCGCGGCGATCAGGCCGTTGTGGCCCGCGCCGATGACGACGGCGTCACGCCGTGTGCCGTGCATCGTCAGCTCCCGGTACCGGCGCGGCGGGCGGCGGCCGGGGGTTGCAGTTCCAGGGGGAGCGGACGGCCGAGGAACGCGAACGGACGCGGATCGCCGGTGAAGGTGAAGTGGCGCAGGACGTCGGTGAAACCCATCCGCCGGTACAACGACCACGCGCGGTTGTCCTCGGCGGGGATCTCCGGGGTCGACAGCAGCACATGGCGTTCGGGCCGGTCGGCCAGCAGCCGGGCGAGGAGCCCCTGGCCGATACCTCGGCCCTGAGCGGTCGGGTGGACGTGCAGCTCGGTGAGCTCGAAGTAGTCGCGCGCGATCGCCTCGACCGTCTCGGGCGGTCGGCCCGTCTGGCGGAGTCCGAGCCGCAGCTGCTGGTTCCACCATTGACCGGTCGCGCCGGTGTAGCCGTAGGCGATGCCGACGAGCAGGTCGTCGGGTCCGAAGCCGACCGGCGGACCGACCCGGCGCCGCGCGGCCGGCATGGTCCGCGCCTCGTGTGGGGTCACCGTCTCGACCGCGCCCATCGCACGCCATCCGGGCCGCGCGATGTGTTCGCGCCAGAGCCCGGCCCGATGGATCTCCGTACCGCGCGGATAATTCATCGCGGTCACGTAGATCTCCAGGGCCGGCTCGAGCCAGGCCCGGGCGTCCTGGCCACTCAGGCTCACCAGGCGGATGGTCAACGGATTTCCGTTCTCTGCATCGTTCGTCCTGCGTCGTCGACCTGCAGACGAGGTCGGCTGCCGCTGGGGCGGGCCGCCCTCTGCCGGGGGCATCGCGTCGCAGGCCACTTCCGGGAATTGTCCTATCGATGATGCACACTCGGCAGGAATCGGCCCGCAGGTGGTGGCGTTGTACTCCCCGGCGGGGGTTTCGGGTCACAGATGTCTTGAACGCCGACGCCGGGATAGCTATATTGAACGTGTCGAACGGATGTTCGATGAATGTGCCTCCGCAAGCTGTTCGCGTTCATCCGACGACACGGTCCGGCGGCGGACGAGGGAAGCGTCTGCCGCCGGACACAGCCCATACGCACGAGGAGGACGACATGGCCAGACACCGCAGCGCCACGGCTCTCACCCACGCGGCGCCCGTCGACCCGGTGATGGTCGGTCGAGCGCGCGATCTCCTCGAGCGTGCACACGTGCTCTTCGACAATGCCGACGGCGTCGACGACGACGTCGAGCGGTTCCGTCAGCTGTACCTCGTTGCCCTCCGCGCCTCGGGCGCGGCCCTCGCCGTGCACGAACCGGTCGGGACCGTGCGGCGCAGGACGTCGAACGCCTGGACCCGCATCGGTGTGGTCGCCCCAGAGCTGGCGCCGATCGCCGCCCGGTTCGCCGCGCTGTCGCCGGTTCGGATGAAGATCGAGTCCGGGATCATCCGCACGATCGACCCCGACAGCGTCGCCGGCATGCGGCTGCTCGTCCTCGACTTCCTGCGTCGGGTCGAGACGATGGTCATCGCCTACGAGCAAGGAAAACTCGGTGCCGAAGCGCCGCAGATCGGCGCGACGGCGTGAATCCGGCCACACTTTGCGGTTTCTGGCACCGCCCGGTCGTCGGCAACAGCGAGTAATGGTGGTCGCGGTCGATTTCACCTCGTATCATGGGACGATATAGGCGCAGACGCCTTTCCGGTCGCGGGTGACCTTCGTCGGCGTCACGGATCAGTGAGAAGGAGGGTCGGTGCCACTTTCGGAGCACGAGCAACGCATGCTCGAACAGATCGAGAGCGCGCTGTACGCGGAAGACCCCAAGTTTGCGTCCAGTGTCAAGCGTCGGCGCCTTGGGAAGTCGAGCGGTCGTCGTCGCCTGCAGGCGGCAGCGGTCTTCGTCGTCGGCCTGGTGATGCTGGTCGGCGGACTCATCGTCAACATCAACATCGGCGGATTCCCGATCGTGAGCCTCCTGGGCTTCCTGGTGATGTTCGGGGCCGGCCTCTTCGCTCTCTGGGGAGACAACAACACCGCCGAGGCGGGCTCGTCGTCGACCAGGTCCGGCAAGAAGCAATCGGGGTCGTCCGGCGCCAAGCGCAAGCTGTCAGAACGCATGGAGGAGCGATTCAATCGCCGGTTCGAGCAGGAGTGATCCGCTGATCCCGACTCCGCGTTCGTCGATCGGCTGACCGACTCCCGCAACTTCGCATATTCGACTGAGCCGCGTGCCTGCGGGCACGCGGCTCTTTCATGTCCTCGATTGCTCTCCAGAGCACGCTGAACGGATCCGGGCGCACGGTCGACGGGATCGAACGCCCGGTCAACGGTCCTCGCGCTTCCATACTGGCGATCCCCACTTCTCGCCACCGGCGATCCCCACTTCTCCCCACCGGGTCGCCCCACTTTGCCCCACTAGAGGATTTACGCCTGGAATTCCCGCCTCTCGGACCTCATCGGTATCTCTGGTCACACGCTGGTTGCCCTTCTTTCCGCCCATGACGCGCCGGCGACACGCGCGTTCATCGTCATCATGAGCTCTCTGAACTGGGAATTTGCTGTCAGTGGGTGAATGCGGGGGCGGTGGGGGTGGAAAGTGGTGGAAAGTGGGGTACTGTGGCATCACTGGGTGAGGCGAGATACGACGCGGAACCCGGTGGGCAGGAGGTGTCGACGTGTCCGTGCGATTCGTCGGTACCTACACGCCCAAATTGGACGACAAAGGGCGGCTCACGTTGCCCGCCAAGTTCCGCGATGCACTGGCAGGAGGGGTAGTGGTCACCAAAGGCCAAGATCACAGCTTGTCGGTGTACCGGACCGAAGAGTTCGACGCGATAGCCGCTCGGATCGTCGAGGCGTCTCGGAACGACCCTGATCTGCGCGCGTTCCAGCGAACGTTCTTCGCCGGTTCGGAAGAGCAGCGACCGGACGGTCAGGGCAGGATCAGCCTGTCCGGCGACCATCGCGTGTACGCGGGGTTGTCCAAGGAGTGCGTGGTGTTCGGCAGCTTCGATCACCTCGAGATCTGGGACTCGGCCGCATGGAACGAGTACCAGACGCGGCACGAGGAGAACTTCTCGGCCGCCAACTCCGCCGCGCTGAACGCGGTGCTGTAGCCGGAGGACCGGCCCGCCACACCGCCGAGACAGCAACACCAACGACAGCAACCGACCAGAAACCGACCGAAGAGACAGCAACCGATGGGCGAGTTCGGTGCCCAGCGGCTTCGGGTGGCACGAGGCCCCGGCCCGGTGGCGACCCTGGCGTACTTCCCCAACGCCAGGTGCGTGATCGGGTCGGGACCCCGCTCCATCCGACCGCCTGCTCTCGCCGACCCGAGGCATCCGCCCACCGCCGATACCGCATACATGCCGATGGGGGGTCTTCATCATGGTCGATGCCGAGGACGAACCGCGTCGGTCCGGCGAGTTCGGCCACATCCCCGTCATGGGTGCGCGCATCGTCGAACTGCTGGCCCCCGCGCTGGATTCCGACGATCCGCGCGTCTTCCTCGACGCCACGCTCGGCGCGGGCGGGCACAGTCAACTGGTTCTCGAGTCGTTCCCGAACGTCCGCGTGGTCGGCATCGATCGGGACGCCTCGGCACTCGAGATCGCCCGCGAGCGCCTGGCGTCGTACTCCGACCGGATCTCGCTGCACCAGGCCACCTTTCACGAGATCCGCGACGTGATGGACGCAGCGGGGGAGTCGGTCATCGATGCCGCACTGTTCGATCTCGGGGTGTCGTCGATGCAGCTGGACCAGGCCGGACGCGGTTTCGCCTATGCGGTGGACGCGCCGCTCGACATGCGCATGAACTCCGACGACCCGCTCACCGCCGCCGACGTGCTCAACACGTACTCGCACGGCGAATTGGCCCGCGTGCTCTCCGATTACGGGGAGGAGCGCTTCGCCGGCCGGATCGCCTCGGCGGTCCTGCGGGAGCGGGACAAGGAGCCCTTCACGACCAGCGCGCGTCTCGTCGAACTCCTCTACGACGCCATCCCGGCCGCCACCAGGCGGACCGGCGGGCACCCGGCGAAGCGGACGTTCCAGGCGCTGCGCATCGAGGTCAACCACGAATTGGACGTCCTGCGTGAGGCTCTGCCGGCTGCGCTGGACGCGCTCGCCGTGGGCGGACGGATCGCCGTGATGAGTTACCAGTCTCTCGAGGATCGGAGCGTCAAGCGCGAGTTCGCGACGCGCACATCGTCCACCTCACCTCCCGGGCTCCCGGTCGAGTTGCCCGGCACGGCACCGGAATTCCGTCTCGTCACGCGGGGCGCCGAACGTCCGGACGAGAACGAACTGGCCACCAACCCGCGCTCGGCGCCGGTACGTGTCCGCGCGATCGAACGAGTCGAGAAGAAGGGCTGAGCATGACCATCCTGCACGAGGCCCCGTCGCGGTCCGCCGACGACGAGCGCGATTCGCGACGGTCACGCCGAACCCGCATCGAGTCCGAACGTGCGACACGATCGCGGGCCGCCCAGCGGGCGCTCGACCGTCGACACCGACGCTCCGCGGCGGGTCGTGCCACGCCGCCGCGTCGTACCGGCGGCGGACTGTCCATGACCGGGGTGTCCCTGCGAGAGCGACTGCAGCACACCCCGTTTGTCGTGCCGGTGATCGCGCTGCTCGTCCTCGGACTCGGTCTCAGCCTGTGGTTGTCGACCAAGGCGGCGCAGGACTCCTACAAGCTGGGAATCGAGCGGACGCAGAACCAGTCCCTCATCGATCAGCGCGACGCGCTCAAGCGCACGTACGAATCGGGCAACTCGGCGCCTGAATTGTCCGACAAGGCAGCACGTCTCGGCATGATCCCCGCCGACAACCCCGCTCGGATGATCGTCGACGACCCGCGACGCCCGAGCGTGGTGGGCAAGCCGGAGCCCGCGTCCGGGCGTCCGATGGGGAGCCTGAATCCCGATACCGCACCGGATCCCGCGGAATCGATCGACCCGAGCCAGGTCGACGACTCGATCGGGCTGGGCGGCGGACCGGGTTCCGCGGGACCCGAGGCGGGTGGGACGTCCACACCGCAATCCGCACCGTCGCAACCCACATCGTCGCAACCGGCATCCGGCGAACCGGCGGCCGCCGGACCGTCTCCGTCGCAGACCGCACCGCCGGGCGCGAATCCGCTCCCGTCCGGTGCGAGTCCGGCTCCCTCCGGGGCCGGTGCCGTGCCCCCGGCCGCGCCGTCGGCCCCGACTCCGGCGCCGAATGTGGTGCCCACCCCGTGAGTTCGCCCCGATCCGCGCTTTCGAAGTGCGCTGGATCTCCGGCGCCATCTCCAACCCGCCGGGGTCAAATCCGGGGTAACCACGTTGAAGCGGTGAACAATTGACGACCATGACACGTGCGACCTTCGAGCGGCTCGGCGCCGGCCCGTCGCGTCCGGGACGCCGGCCCGGGCGTGGACCCGGAGCGGGGTCGGGAGGATCGGATCGGAAGGGGCCCGGCGGGCGGAACGGCCGTGGGCCGCAGGGTTTCGTCTTCCGTGCGCGCGCGGCCGGCGTGGTGGTCCTGCTGGTCGTTCTCGCCGTCGCGGTCAAGATGATCGTCGTCCACACGGTGCAGGCGAGTTCGATCTCTGCCGAGGCCGCACAGCAGCGCGAGTACACGCAGGTCCTCACCGCCAAGCGCGGTGCGATCCTCGACCGCAACGGGCGCCCGCTGGCCTACACCGACGAAGCGCGGTCGTTGACGTTCCTGCCCAAGGCCGTTCGCAAGACGATCGAGGAAGAGCACCGCAAGAACCCCGCGCTTCCCGACGTCGAGACCAGGCTCGAGGAGATCGCGAAGGGGGTGTCGGTGGCCCTCGGTGGTTCGATCAGCGAGGAGGATCTCCTCGAGAAGGTCACCGGCGAGGACACTTTCGTGTACCTCGCGCGGTCCGTGAGCCCCGACGTCGCGTCCCGGATCACCGAGGACTTCCCGGAGGTCGGTGCCGACCCGCAGAGCATCCGCCTGTACCCGGGTGGGTCGCTGGCGGCGAACGTGGTCGGCGACGTGAACTACGACGGCAACGGACTCATCGGGCTCGAGGCGTCGCTGGACTCGATCCTGTCCGGGACCGACGGCTCGCGGACCTACGATCGGGGATCGGACGGGGCCGTCATCCCCGGCAGTATGCGCAACGTGCATCCGGCTCTCAACGGGGCGACGGTGCGCCTCACCCTCGACTCCGACATCCAGTGGTTCGTCCAGAGCCAGGTCATGAAGGCCAAGCAGGCATCGGGTGCGCAGGGCGCGTCGGCCGTGGTGCTCGATGCCAAGACCGGTGAGGTGCTGGCGATGGCGAACGACGGGACGTTCAACGCATCCATCCCGTTGTCCGAGCAGCCCGATGCCGAGCTGGGCAACCCCGCCGTCACCTCTCCGTTCGAGCCGGGTTCGGTCAACAAGCTCATCGCCGCCGCGGCCGCCGTCGAATACGGCATCACCCGGCCCGAGACGGTGCACCGCGTTCCGGGCAGCATCCGGATGGCAGGGGTGACGGTGCGCGACGCCTGGGAGCACGGGGTCGAGCCCTACACGACCACCGGCATCTTCGGTAAGTCGTCGAACGTCGGCACCCTGATGCTCGCGCAGCGGATCGGTGAGGAGCGCTTCGCCGACATGGTCAAGAAATTCGGTCTCGGTCAGCGAACCGGGGTCGGCCTGCCCGCGGAGAGCGCGGGAGAGGTTCCCGCCCTGAGTCAGTGGTCGGGTGGTTCGTTCGCCAACCTGCCCATCGGACAGGGCCTTTCGATGTCGCTGTTGCAGATGACCGCGATGTACCAGGCGATCGCCAACGACGGCCTGCGCATTCCGCCGCGCATCCTGGCGTCGGAGCAGCGGGACGGGTCGGCGCCCGACGACCGGGCGCGGCCCCAACCCGTCCGGGTGGTGAGCGAGTCCACCGCCCGCACCGTCCGGGACATGTTCCGGTCGGTGGTGCAGGACGACCCGACCGGTGAGCAACAGGGCACCGGGACCAAGGCGGCCGTCGACGGCTACCAGGTGAGCGGCAAGACCGGCACCGCGCAGCAGGTCGATCCATCCTGTGGGTGCTACTCGAACTCGCGGTACAACATCACGTTCGCGGGCATCGCCCCGGCCGACAACCCGCGCTACGTCGTCGGGATCATGCTCGACAACCCACGGCGCAGTTCCGACGGGTCGGGCGGTCAGTCGGCGGCCCCGCTGTTCTCCACCATCACGTCGTGGATGCTCCAGCGCGCCCAGGTGCCGCTGTCCGCGCCGACGCCGCGCCTGACCCTGACCGCGCGGTAGCGCCCGCGGCGTCGGTCGCCGATCAGCCGGGCACCCGGACAGGTTCGGCCACGGGCGCACCGTGTGCCGTGGCGTCGGGGCGGGTCGGTATCGTGAGTGCGATTCTGCGCCTCCCGACGAGGCACCGACGCACCTCGCGGCACAGCCCGGTCCGACGTCCTGACACCGACACCCGTACCGAGCAGTCCCGCACGACCAGCACAGTCCCGAGGAGCGAGCATGTCCGCTCGCCCGTGGGAAACGCCGAGAGAAGAACCGAGGAGGCGAGGAGCACCGATGGCGTCTCGTCGACCATCACCCGACCGGAGTGGCGGACCCATCCGTCCGCGTCATGTCACGCCGACGCCGGTGTCCGTGTTGTCCACCGCCACCGGGGCCCGACTCGACCTGGTCGGCGGCGCCGACGCCGAGACCCAGGTGACCGGGGTCGTCCTGCGGGCGCAGGACGTCCGGCCCGGTGACCTGTTCGCCGCACTGCCCGGGGCCAGCACGCACGGCGCGAAGTTCGCCGATCAGGCCGTGGCGGCCGGTGCGACGGCCATCCTCACCGACCCCGCCGGCCGGGCCGAACTGGCTCGCGTCCTGCCGCCGGAGACGGCCGTCGCGGTCCTCATCCATCCCGCTCCACGCACGGTTCTCGGCAATGTCAGCGCCCGCGTGTACGGCAATCCGTCCCAGCGACTCAAGCTGATCGGCATCACCGGCACGTCGGGCAAGACCACCACGTCCTATCTGGTCGAGGCCGCTCTACTGGCCGCCGGGCACTCGGTCGGGCTCATCGGCACCGTCGAGACCCGCGTGAACGGCGTCGCCCAACCGAGTTCGCTGACCACGCCGGAGGCGCCGACCCTGCAGGCCCTGCTCGCGGCGATGCTCGAGGACGGCGTCGACATCGTCGTCATGGAGGTGTCGAGTCACGCGCTGGCGCTCGGTCGTGTCGACGGTGCGCATTTCGCGATCGGCGCGTTCACCAACCTCTCGCAGGACCACCTCGACTTCCACCTCACGATGCGCGCCTACTTCGACGCGAAGGCCCAGTTGTTCGTCCCGTCCGCCCCGACGCACGCGGTCCGGGCGGTCGTGTGCGTCGACGACGAGTGGGGTCGGCGAATGGCCGAGCTCGCCCGGCGGCCGGGCGAGGCCGCCCATCTGCAACCGGTCCTGGTGTCCACCGGGCCGACGTCGGCCCACTGGCATGCGGGTGAGTCGTCGGTCGCCGCCGACGGCTCGTCACGCACCCCGTTCACCGAGCCGGACGGCGAGCACGAGCTCCTCATCCCGTTACCCGGCCGGTACAACGTGGCCAACGGGCTCCTGGCCGTCGCCGTGGCACACGCCGCCGGGGTGCCGGTGCCGACCGCGCTCGAGGCGGTCGCGTCGGTGAGCGTGCCGGGACGCCTACAGCGCATCGATCGTGGACAGCCGTTCCTGGCCCTCGTCGACTACGCGCACAAGCCGGGCGCGATCGAGGCGGTGCTGGCGACACTGCGCGGGCAGACGACCGGACGGGTGGCCATCGTCGTCGGTGCCGGCGGCGATCGCGACACCGGGAAGCGACCGCTGATGGGGGAGGCGGCCGCGCGTGGTGCCGAACTCGTGGTCGTGACCGACGACAACCCGCGTACCGAGGACCCGGGTGCGATCCGGGCCGAGGTGCTCGCCGGTGCACAGGCCGTGCCCGGAACCGAGCGCCCCCGCGGCGCGGAACCGATCCGGGAGATCGGCGATCGCGCCGCCGCGATCGAGGCGGCCGTCGCCTGGGCACGACCCGGCGACATCGTGCTGGTCGCCGGCAAGGGACACGAGGCAGGACAGGAGATCGACGGCGTGAAGCATCCGTTCGACGATCGGGAGGTCGTCGCCCGTGCGCTCGAGTCCCGCGCAGCCGAGGCTCCGGGTGCGGTCACGGAGAGCGAACGATGACCACCGGAGCGGTCACGGTCATCCGCGGCGATGCGCCGGTGTCGGTCGACGACGCCCGCCGGCTGATCCGGCGCCTCGCCGAGTCTGCCGGCGCCGGCCGCACCTGGGCGGTCATCGCCGAGCTGGCCTCGCCGGCCGGCCTGACCGAGAACCAGCGCGTCGTCGAACACGATCTGCTGGGTCGCCTGGCGGTCCGGCTGGCTGTCGACAAGACTCTCTGCGTGGGGGATTCACGATCGGTGCACGCGCTGCACCAGGGCGCGGTCATGGAGGGTTCGTGGGGTGACGAGGCGCGCATCGTCGAGTCCGTCGACGCCGCCGCCCGACTCGCCGACACCGAACCGGACTGGCGGCCCGCCGCCGGCGACGTCATCCTGCTGGCCGCGGCCGGCGCCGATCTCGACTCGGTGATCACCGCGTGGTCCGAGCGGGGCGGATGGCGGGTCGTCGACGCGACGGCCGCCGACGAGGCGGCACCGTGAGCGCTCGCGCGGGCGTGAGTGGGCCGACGATGCCGCTCCGCCGCGGGGTGTCAGGCAGGTTCGGGAAGATCGCGGCCGGGAACAGACCGGTCGCGTACGGAGAGGATGCGGGGGCAACGCGGTGACACAGATACTCCTCGCGGGGGCGATCGCGATCGCGGTGTCGATCCTGCTGACGCCGGTCCTCATCAAGGTGTTCTCCCGGCAGGGCTTCGGGCAGGAGATCCGGGTCGAGGGCCCGCAGAGCCACCAGACCAAGCGCGGGACCCCGTCGATGGGCGGCGTCGCGATCCTGGCCGCCCTCTGGGCCGGCTATTTCGGCGCCCACCTCGTCGGGGTCTTCACCGACGCCGGGAACGGGCCGACCGCCTCCGGACTGCTCGTCCTGGGGCTGGCGACCGCGTTGGGCGTCGTCGGGTTCCTCGACGACATCATCAAGATCCGCAAGCATCGCAATCTCGGTCTGAACAAGACCGCGAAGTCGATCGGGCAGTTCATCGCCGCCATCCTCTTCGGCATCCTGGTGCTGCAGTTCCGCAACGACTACGGCTACACGCCGGCGAGCACGAACCTGTCCTACGTCCGCGACATCGATGCGATCACGCTCGGGTCGGTCGTGTTCGTGGTGTTCTGCTGGCTGGTGGTCGCGGCCTGGTCGAACGCGGTGAACTTCACCGACGGGCTCGACGGCCTGGCCGCCGGCTCCATGGCGATGGTCCTGGGCTCCTACGTCCTGGTCACCTTCTTCCAGTTCGTCAACGCCTGTGCGGGCGGCGCGAAACCGCCGAGCGAGATCCCCACCGGCTGCTACCAGGTCCGTGACCCCCTCGATCTCGCGCTCATCGCCGTGGCCGGCGGTGGAGCGTGCCTCGGCTTCCTCTGGTGGAATGCGGCGCCCGCCAAGATCTTCATGGGCGACACCGGCTCGCTCGCCCTCGGCGGCATGCTCGCCGGTCTGTCGATCACCACGCGAACGGAGTTGCTCGCGGTCGTGATCGGCGCGCTGTTCGTCGCCGAGATCATGTCGGTGGTGATCCAGATCGCCTTCTTCCGGACCACCGGTCGTCGCGTGTTCCGGATGGCGCCGTTCCATCACCACTTCGAACTCGGTGGCTGGGCGGAGACCACGGTGATCATCAGATTCTGGTTGCTCACCGCCATCGCCTGTGCGCTCGGCCTGTCGCTGTTCTACGGCGAGTTCCTGACCACCAATGGCTGATCAGCCGGAAGCGAGTCCGACCCCCGGGGGGCCCGACCCGCGCGCCCTGGCCGGCCGGACCGTCGTGGTCGGCGGGGCCGGGACCGCGGGGTTGTCCGCCACCCGGTTCCTGGTGACGCTCGGCGCGCATGTCCTGCTCGCCGACGACCGGTTCGCCGGTGCTGACGCGCCGCCCGTCGACCGGAACGCCGCGGCCGCGGCGGTCGCCGGGGTCACCGAACTGATGTCGCAGGGCGTCGAACCGGTCGCCGTCGCGGATCTGCTCACCGGTCCCGGGCGACTGGCGACGGCCAAGGTCGTGATCGTGTCACCCGGCTTCGCGCCCACCCACCACCTGGTGGCGGCCGCGGCCGCCGCCGGCGTACCGGTCTGGGGCGAGGTCGAACTGGCCTGGCGCGTGGACGTCGCGGGACTGCTGGGCGAACCACGCACCTGGCTTGTCGTGACCGGCACCAACGGCAAGACGACGACCACGTCGATGCTCGCCGGGATCGTCGAGGCGTCGGGCCGCAGGGGTGCGGCCTGTGGCAACATCGGGCTCCCGGTGCTCGACGCGATGCAGGCCGAGCCCAGGGTGGACGTGCTGTGCGCCGAACTGTCGTCATTTCAGCTGCATTGGGCGCCGTCGGTCCGTCCGCATGCGGGAGTCGTGCTCAACGTGGCCGAGGATCACCTCGACTGGCACGGGACCTTCGAGGCGTACGCACTTGCCAAGGCGGGAGCGCTGCGCGGTGCGGTGAGTGTCGTCGGACTCGACGACCCGGTCGCGTCCGGCCTGCCCGCCGCGGGCCGCCGCATCGGTTTCACGCTGCGCGAGCCGCAGCCCGGACAACTCGGCGTCGCGGACGGTGTGCTGATCGACCGCGCCTTCGACGCGGGCCGGTTGTATGACGCCGACGAGGTGCGCCCGGCCGGACCGTCGGGTGTCGCCGATGCGCTGGCCGCGTCGGCTCTCGCGCTCGCGGCCGGCATCGGGCCGGAGGCGATACGGGCGGGGCTGGCGTCCTTCCGGCCGGCCGGTCATCGCGGCGAAGTCGTCGCCTCGCGGGACGGGATCGACTTCGTCGACGACTCGAAAGCCACCAACCCCCACGCCGCCCAGGCGGCGGTCGCCGCCTTCGATCGGGTCGTCCTGATCGCGGGCGGTCTGCTCAAGGGTGCGTCGATGGATGAGATGCTCACCGCGGTGGGCAGTCGGCTGGCCGGGGTGGTCGCGATCGGCCGCGACCGGGACCTGGTGATCGAGGCGATCGCGCGACACGCCCCAGAAGTCCCAACAGTCACAGTATTCACAGGGGACGATGGCACGGTGAACGCGCATCGTCCGGGACAGGCCGGTCCCCAAGCCTCAGCAGTTGATCTCCCGGGGACGGGCTCCTCGACATCGGTGGCGGTCATGGACCGGGCCGTCGAGGAGGCGTGGGTGCTCGCGGAGGCGAGCCCGTCCGCGCCCGACGCCGTGCTGCTCGCACCCGCGGCGGCCTCGCTGGACATGTTCGCCGGATACGGCGCGCGCGGTGACGCTTTCGCCGCCGCCGCGCGTCGGATCGCCGGCTTGCCCGACACCGGACGCTGAGTCGGATGAGCAGCCGCAACCCGGCCGCGGACAACGACCCCGTCGACGATGCCGACGACCGCAGCGGTCTCGACGGCGTCGGAGATGATGGTGTCGCTGCCGACAACGGGAGCGCTGATGTCGAGACCGGCGGGGACACCGGTGGCCGGACGCGCACGAGAGACGAACGGCCGGGCGTGAAGCGCGGCACCGGCGCCAGGTCGGCACGGGACGACGCCTCGGGCCGCTCCGCGGGTGCGGCAGCAGCGACTGCCGCGTCGATCCCCGCGATCGTGCTCGACGCCATCCGCAACCTGTTGGCGCGTCCGCTGGCGTCCTATCAGCTGATCCTCACGATGTCGTTCCTGCTCACCACATTCGGCCTGGTGATGGTCCTCTCGGCGTCGTCGGTCGAGGGGTATTCCAAAGAGGGATCGGCGTACGGGCTGTTCGCCACGCAGGTGATCTTCGCCCTGCTCGGCCTGGTGGTCTTCTACTTCATGCTGCGGATTCCGGTGCGGTTGCTTCGACGGTTCGCCGCTCCGGCGATGTTCGTCGCGGTGGTGCTGCTGGCGCTGGTCCTCATCCCCGGCGTGGGCACGCTCAGTCAGGGCGCGCGCCGCTGGTTCGTCATCTACGGCCTGTCGGTGCAGCCGTCGGAGCTGGTGAAGGTCGCGTTGTGCATTTGGGGTGCGCACCTGCTGGCCTCGCGCCGACGGGACAACGCCTTGCTGCGCGAGCTGCTGGTCCCGCTCGTCCCGGTGGCCATGCTCGTGTGCCTGCTCATCATCCTCGAGCCGAACCTGTCGACGACGATCACCATCGCGATCATCGTCGGTGCGCTGTTGTGGTTCGCGGGACTGCCGGTCAAGGTCTTCGTCTCGTTCGCGGTGTCCGGCATCGCGCTCGCCGTGATCCTCGCCCTGGCCGAGGGCTACCGCTCGCAGCGCGTGATGAGCTTCCTCGGCAACGTCGATGACCCGCAGGGCGCCGGCTATCAGGCGCGCCAGGCGACCTACGCGCTCGCCAACGGCGGGGTCTTCGGCGTGGGCCTCGGCCAGTCGAGTGCCAAGTGGAACTATCTGCCGAACGCGCACAACGACTTCATCTTCGCGATCATCGGCGAGGAGCTCGGGCTGCTCGGCGGGCTCATGGTGGTGTTCCTGTTCGTCGTCCTCGCCTACATCGGCTTCCGGATCGCATCCCGGTCGACCGATCCCTTCCTGCGCCTGATGTCGGCGACCATCACGGTGCTGATCACCGCGCAGGCGTTCATCAACATCGGCTACGTCATCGGATTGCTGCCGGTGACCGGGATCCAGCTGCCGCTGATCTCGGCCGGCGGCACGTCGACGCTCACCGTCCTCGCGATGCTCGGTCTGCTCGCCAACGCCGCGAGGCACGAACCCGAGGCGGTCGCCACGCTCACCGGCGGGTCGCCGAGCCGCGTCGCACGGTGGCTGCGCCTGCCGACGCCGGTGGCCTACCGGCAGACACGGGCGGAGTCGCTGCGCGATCGACTGGACCAGCGCCGCACGGCCGGTCCGCGTCCGACGGCCGGTGCGGGTCGCGGCGGCCGAGGACCGCAGTCGCGTCGCCGTCCGCCGAGCGGGCCCGCGCCGTCGGCCGATGCCGGACGTGGCCGTCGACGCTTCCCGTTGCCCTGGCGGCGTGCCGCCGAGACGTCGCAGCGGCGTGCCGCCCCGTCGTCGCAGTCCGCGCGGGACGATCGGCGGCAGGGCCGGTCGTCGACGCGATCCGGTGCCGGCGACACCCGAGGGGCCCGGTCGGCGGCCTCCGGCCGGGCGGGTGTCCCGCGCGGGCGGGTCCGGCCGGGGACTTCTTCGCGGAGCGGCGTCGACTACGGTGTCGGGTATCGGGGGAGCGGGTCGTATGTACGCGGCGCCGGGAGCGGAGCGAGCGGGCCGTATGTACGCGGCGCCGGGAGCGGAGCGAGCGGGCCGTATGTACGCGGCGCCGGGAGCGGAGCGAGCGGGCCGAATGTACGCGGCGCCGGCCGTCGGTGACCGGCGGTGGGAGCGGCTGAGGTGCGGGCCCACGACGGGAGATCTCCCGGCCGGGAGCCCGCGAATGAGATCGAAAGCTGAAATGGAGTGACGACGCCGGTGAGTTCGGGTGCGGTACAAGCTGATACGACCGGACGGCCGAGCGGCCGGCCGTTGTCGGTGGTCGTCGCAGGCGGCGGCACGGCCGGTCACATCGAACCCGCCCTCGCCGTCGCCGACGCGGTCAGCCGCATCGATCCGACGGCCCGTATCACGGCGCTGGGTACGAGTCGGGGCCTCGAAGTCGATCTCGTCCCGGAACGCGGATACGACCTGCAGCTGATCCCGCCGGTGCCGTTGCCGCGCAAACCCGGCCTCGACCTGGCGCGCACCCCCGGTCGTCTGCTGGGTTCGGTGGCCGCCACCCGCAAGGTTCTCGACGAGGTGGACGCCGACGTGGTCATCGGTTTCGGTGGTTACGTCTCGGTGCCGGCGTACCTCGCGGCGCAGATGCACCTGCGCCGACGCAATCGGATCCCGATCGTCATCCATGAGGCCAATGCCTCGGCCGGCATCGCCAACAAGGTCGGTGCCCGCTTCGCCGATCGGGTCCTGGCGGCGGTCGACGGTTCCGGGCTCGATGCGACGGTCGTCGGAATCCCGGTGCGCGGTGTCCTCGCCGAACTGGACCGGCCCGCCCTGCGGGCGAAGGCGCGCCACTACTTCGGACTCGACGACGACGCTCCGACGCTGCTCGTCTTCGGCGGCTCGCAGGGCGCGCAACGACTCAACGACGCCGTGTCGGGCGCGGCGAAGACATTGGGTGAGGCCGGCATCGGCGTGCTGCACGCATACGGTCCCAAGAACTCGATCGACCCCGCCGTCGTCGATGACGCGCCGCCCTACCGCGCCGTCGGGTATCTCAAACGGATGGATCTCGCGTACGCCGCCGCGGATCTCGTGATGTGCCGGTCCGGCGCGATGACCGTCGCCGAGGTGTCGGCGACCGGGTTGCCCGCGATCTATGTCCCGCTGCCGCACGGGAACGGCGAACAACGACTGAATGCGCTCCCGGTCGTGGAGGCGGGCGGGGGACTGCTCGTCGACGATGCGACGGTGGACGCGGAGTGGGTTGCCCGCGAAGTGCCTGCGCTGCTGACGGATTCGGCTCGGCTGCACGAGATGTCGATCGCTGCCGCGGGCACCGGGCATCGGGACGCCGCGGCGGCGGTGGCCACCGCCGCCATCGAACTCGCGCAGGATTTCCGGGCTGGACGTCGTCGCGGTGGGAGGTCGGCCCGTGAACGATGACGCCGTGAGCGAAGCGACGGAGAGGGACGAGGCGGCGTCGGCTCCGGGGTCGCTGCCCGATGAACTGAGCCGCGTCCACATGGTCGGCATCGGCGGCGCCGGGATGTCGGGGCTGGCCCGGATTCTGCTGGCCCGCGGGGGACAGGTGTCGGGGTCGGATGCCAAGAACAGTCGCGGCATCCTCGAACTCCGGACCCGCGGCGCCCGGGTGCAGGTCGGGCACGATCCGTCGGCGCTCGACCAGATCCCCGGTGGCCCGTCTGTCGTGGTGACCACTCACGCCGCGATCCCGAAGACCAATCCCGAACTCGTGGCGGCACGGTCGCGCGGCATCCCGATTCTCCTGCGACCGCGCGTCCTGGCCCAGCTGATGGCGGGTCAGCGCAGCCTGCTGATCGCCGGCACCCACGGCAAGACCTCCACGACCTCGATGGCGGTCGTCGCGCTGCAGCATGCCGGGACCGACCCGTCGTTCGCGATCGGCGGCGAGCTGAACGAGTCGGGGACCAACGCCCACCACGGTGGAGACCCGATCTTCGTCGCCGAGGCCGACGAGAGCGACGGCTCCCTGCTGGAGTACACACCCGACGTCGTCGTCGTCACCAACATCGACGCCGACCACCTCGACTTCTTCGGTTCCATCGAGGCATATGTCGAGGTGTTCGACCGGTTCGTCGCGCGCATAGCGGGCGGCGGGTCGCTCGTCGTGTGCCTCGACGACCCGGGCTCGGCCGCCCTGGCCGGCCGCGTCGCCGAGTCGCTCACCGCGCGCGGGGTGGAGGTC
Organism: Gordonia sp. p3-SID1431; assembly: GCF_025143765.1. Lineage (NCBI taxonomy): Bacteria > Bacillati > Actinomycetota > Actinomycetes > Mycobacteriales > Gordoniaceae > Gordonia > Gordonia sp. p3-SID1431. The sequence goes on along the minus strand of NZ_JAMBDT010000012.1, from coordinate 40,521 downwards.
CTCGGTTATGGACGGGGGACCCACGCCGCGCTGGCGCCGACCGTCCGCAACGTCGCGACCATGACGTCCTGGCAGCCGCGCGGAGGCGGCGGAGCCGCCACGGTCCGGTTCACCTCGCCGCTCTGCCCGGATGTCGAGGATCGACCGATCGTCCTCCCGCTCCCGGGCGAGCACATGGCGCTCAACGCGATCGCCGCGGTGATCGGTGCCGCCCGGGTGGGTGCGCAGCTCGGCGTCGCAACATCCGACGCATCGACCGGGGCCGGGCGGCTCGATGGCATCGTGGCCGGGATCGGCGCGTTCGGCGGTGTCCACCGCCGCTTCGAGTTCCGCGGCCGGCGCGGCGGCGTCGAGGTCATCGACGACTACGCCCATCATCCGACCGAGGTGCGGGCCGTGCTCTCGGCGGCGCAGGACATGGTGTCCGCCCGCGGCGGGCCGAGCGGTTCGCGCGGGCGCGTGATCGCGGTGTTCCAGCCGCACCTCTACTCGCGGACCGTCGAGTTCGCCGACGAGTTCGCCGCTGCTCTCGACCTCGCCGACGCAGTCGTCGTCGCCGATGTGTACGGGGCCCGTGAGGCCCCGATCCCGGGAGTCAGCGGGCGCACGATCTCGGACAAGCTGACCGTGCCGGGGATTTTCGCCCCGGACCTGTCGCGGCTGGCCGCGCAGGTCGCGCGACTGGCGCGGTCCGGGGATGTCGTGCTGACCCTGGGGGCGGGCGACATCACCATGCAGGGTCCGGAGATCCTCGACGCCCTGGCCTCGGCCTCGACGACCGCCGACACCGCCACCGTGACCGGTTCGGGCGCGACTCCGACCGACGGCCCGGCGGACTCCGACGGCCGGACGGGGCGGGTGTCGTGATCCGCTGGCCGCAGCGCCGCCGGTCGCGCGTGGTCCTCGGCACGCTCATGGTGGTCGCGGCCGGCGTCGGATTGGTGCTCATCGCCTACCTCACGCCGCTGATGTCGGTGCGCGGCACCGACGTCCGCGACAACGGGTCGATTCCGGCCGACGAGATCCTGCGGGTCGCGGCAGTGCCGTCGGGCACCCCGCTGCTGCAGGTCGACACCCGGGCGGTCGCGCAGCGCGTCGCCACCATCCCGTCCGTCGAATCGGCGCGCGTGCAGCGGAGTTACCCCTCGTCGCTGACCATCACCGTCGTCGAGCGGGTCCCGGTCGTGATCGTGAACAACGGCGACGACGTCCACGTGCTCGACAAGTCCGGGGTGGCGTTCCTCGACTACGACCGCACGCAGGGCGTCCCGCCCGAGGTGCTCAAGCTCCCGGTTCTCGACACCCCGAACCCGGGGCCGGCGGACCCGACCACCAGGGAGACCATCGCGGCGGTGGCGGGCTTGCCCGAATCGCTGGCGCGGCAGGTCATCCGGGTGACCGCGACCTCGCCGGTCGACATCGAGTTCACGCTGTCGGAGAAGCGCACCGTGGTGTGGGGGGACAGCGACCGCGGCGCCGAGAAGGCCCGCACACTGACGCATCTGCTCACCCGCGAGGCGCGGATGTACAACGTGTCGAGTCCCGAGTTCCCGGCCTATCGCTGACCGCACGCGGATCCGGCCGACCCCGAATTCTCCGGTCGGGGTGGCGCGGACCCGCGTGACGGAACCGGACGACCCCCGTGGGGCGGCGAAAAGCTGAGGGTTCCGGCGGATTTCGCCACGACTTCCCGACACGCCGAGCGCGGATCTGGATACCGGGGCCCGCGATGCCTAGCGTCATCACCACAACGAGTTACTTGACATAACTCTAAATCTATGGTTCAGGTTTAGGGTTTGTCGCGAGCGGGACGTGGACCGGCCGGTTCACACAGGACATATCGAGACCAGAACTCGAACAACGAGATCGACCACACAAGGAAGGCGAGCGCATGACGCCACCGCACAACTACCTGGCCGTCATCAAGGTCGTCGGCATCGGCGGTGGCGGCGTGAATGCCGTCAACCGCATGATCGAACAGGGACTCAAGGGAGTCGAGTTCATCGCGATCAACACCGACGCCCAGGCGTTGTTGATGAGCGACGCCGACGTCAAGCTCGATGTCGGGCGCGACTCGACACGGGGTCTCGGCGCCGGTGCCGATCCCGAGGTCGGTCGCCGCGCCGCCGAGGACGCGCGCGACGAGATCGAGGAACTGCTCAAGGGCGCCGACATGGTCTTCGTGACCGCGGGCGAGGGCGGCGGGACCGGAACGGGTGGTGCACCCGTGGTCGCGTCGATCGCGCGTAAGCTCGGTGCGCTCACCGTCGGCGTGGTCACCCGGCCGTTCGCCTTCGAGGGCAAGCGGCGCGGCGGACAGGCCGAGGCGGGCATCACCGCGCTGCGCGAGTCCTGCGACACCCTGATCGTGATCCCCAACGACCGTCTGCTTCAGCTCGGCGACGCGCAGGTCAGCCTGATGGACGCGTTCCGCAGTGCCGACGAGGTGCTCCTCAACGGCGTGCAGGGCATCACCGACCTCATCACCACGCCGGGCCTGATCAACGTCGACTTCGCCGACGTCAAGGGCGTCATGAGCGATGCCGGCAGCGCGCTGATGGGCATCGGTTCGGCCCGCGGCGAGGAGCGTGCGCGCAAGGCCGCCGAGTCCGCGATCAACTCGCCACTGCTCGAGGCCTCGATGGAAGGCGCCCGCGGTGTGCTGATCTCGATCGCCGGTGGCAGCGACCTGGGTCTGTTCGAGATCCACAACGCCGCGACCCAGGTGCAGGAGGCCGCGCACGAGGACGCCAACATCATCTTCGGCACGGTGATCGACGACAACCTCGGTGACGAGGTCCGGGTCACGGTCATCGCCGCCGGCTTCGACGGTGGCTCACCCAAGAAGCGGACCGACGTCCCGGCCGCCGCGGGGCGTTCCGCGGTCGGTCAGGGCCAGGCCGGCGCCGTGGCCTCGCCGCCGAAGAACGATCCGCTCTTCGGGGACATGCCGAAGGGTGCGGGCGATCCGTTCGAGCAGGAGCCGGAGCCGCCCCGCCGCAACACCGTTCGGCTCGACGACGACGATGTCGACGTGCCGTCGTTCATGAAGCGCTGAGCCCGCGCATGCGGGTGCGTCGTGTCATCACCACCCGTGCCGGCGGGGTCTCGGTGTCACCGTACGATTCGTTCAATCTCGGTGATCACGTCGGAGACGATCCGGAAGCCGTGGCGGCGAACAGGATTCGGCTGGCCGAGCAGATCGGGGTGGCGGCCGGGTCGGTGGTCTGGATGGAACAGATCCACAGTCGCAACGTCACCGTGGTCGACGGACCGGTTCCCGAGCCGGTGCCCGCCACCGACGCGCTGGTCACGACCACGCCCGGTCTCGCCCTCGCCGTGCTGTCCGCCGACTGCGTCCCGGTACTCCTCAGCGACGACGACGCCGGTGTGATCGCGGGGGTCCATGCGGGCCGCGTCGGCGCCCGGATCGGCATCGTGCCCGCCACCCTGCGCGCAATGGTCGAACTCGGCGCCCGGATCGGGTCCATCGGCGCCTTCCTCGGTCCTGCCGCGAGCGGAGACCACTATGAGGTGCCCGCCGACATGCAGGCCGACGTAGAGAAGCATCTGCCGGGCAGCGCCGTGCGTACCAAGAAGGGCACGGCAGGTCTCGACCTGCGTGCCGGCTTGCGGCGGCAGTTGCTCGAGGCCGGCGTCGCCGGAGTCGCGGTCGACCCGCGGGACACCATCGCCGACCCGAGCCTGTTCAGCCATCGCCGGGGCGCACCCACGGGTCGCCTGGCCTCGGTCATCTGGATGGATCCCGATGACGGTGCACACGGCGACGATGCACACGGCGACGATGCACCCGGTGAGCGGCGCCCGCTCGGGGAGTGACCCGGTGGCGAGAAGGATGGGGACATGACCGGGTCATCTGATGCGCGCACCGCCGAGTTGGGGGAACGGTTGGCCGCGGTGCGTCGGCGCCTCGACGCCGCGGTCGAGGCCGCCCATCGGCCGGCGGGCTCCTGTCAGCTCCTCGTGGTCACGAAGTTCTTTCCCGCGGATGACGTCCGTCGGCTGCTGCAGCTGGGGGAGCGCGCGTTCGGCGAGTCACGCGAACCCGAGGCCGGCCGGAAGGTGGCGGAGGTGCTGGGGGACTGGGAGTCCCCGGAGCCCGGCGACGTCCCCGTCTTCGACATGATCGGTTCGGTGCAGTCCAAGAAGGCCCGGTCGGTGGCGCGGTGGGCGCGCGCGGTGCACTCCGTCGACCGCCCGAAGGTCGTCGACGCCCTGGACCGTGCCGCGGCCGCGGCACTCGACGAGGGGGAGCGCGCCGATCCGCTCGGCATCCTGCTCCAGGTCAGCCTCGACGGCGATCCGCAACGCGGCGGCGTCGTCGAAGAGGATCTCCCGGCTCTGGCCGAGCGGGTCGTCGAGGCCGATTCACTGCGGTTGCGCGGGCTCATGGTCATCGCCCCGCTGGACGGCGAACCCGGACACTGGATGGCCGAGGCCGCACGCATCCATGAGGCGTTCCGCGGGCGATTCGACGCCGCCGAACTGTCCGCGGGCATGTCCGGGGACATGGAGGAGGCGGTCGCCGCAGGCTCGACATGCGTGCGTGTCGGAACCGCGATCATGGGCGATCGGCCGCTAATCTCTCAGTAATCACATTGGTAACACCAGAACCAAGTGACACACGAAGCGCAATTAGCTCACTGACCACAGATGCACCATCCGGCACGGCAGCAACCGGCGTCGCACTACCAGAGAGGCCGTCAATGACCACGATGCAGAAGTTCAAGGCTTACTTCGGCATGGTGCCGCCCAGCGAGTACGAGGACGACTACCTCGAGGAGTCGGCCCCGCCGCTGCGGGAGCGGTCTCGTGAGCGCGCCTACCGTGACGACTACTACGGCGACTCCTCCTACGATCCCGGATACGAGCCGTCGTTCCGGGACGCCGGCTACCGAGACGAGATCGCGTACCGCGACGAGCTGTCCGACCGCCACTACGACGCCGGCTTCGACCTGGCCCCGGAGTACGCGGCGGAGTTCGCCTACGCCGGCAGTCGCGCGGTGGGCGAGGGGCCGATGCGGGCGCCCGCCCGCCTCGAACCGCTGCAGCGTTCGTCGAGCGCGGCCCTGCGCGCTGCCACCGCGCCGCGGTCGATGGGTGCCGACCCCCGCGAACTCGAGCGCGTCTTCGCCGACAGCCCGCTGCAGAAGATCACCACGCTGCGCCCGTCGGACTACAGCGAGGCCCGTACCATCGGGGAGCGTTTCCGCGACGGCAACCCGGTCATCATGGACCTCGTCGACATGAGCAACGACGACGCCAAGCGCCTCGTCGACTTCGCCGCGGGTCTTGCGTTCGCGCTGCGCGGATCGTTCGACAAGGTGGCCACCAAGGTGTTCCTGCTGTCGCCCGCCGACGTCGACGTGTCGCCCGAAGACCGCCGCAAGATCGCCGAGACGGGCTTCTACAACCACTCCTGACCGGCGTCGGGTACCTCGGTTCGCCGTCGTCCGAGATGTTCAGGCACTCTTGACCCGTGGCTGCGATTTTGTTGAGCGTCTTGTACTACATCCTGCTGATCTTCTGGTTGCTCCTCCTGGGCCGGCTGGTGGTCGAACTGGTCCGGACCTTCGCGCGTGAGTGGCGTCCCACCGGGATCGCGGTGGTCGTCATCGAGATGGTCTTCACCGTGACCGACCCCCCGATCAAGGCGCTGCGTCGCGTTCTCCCCCCGATCCCACTCGGTCCCATCCGGCTCGACCTGTCGCTCATGATCGTGATGCTCGTCGTGATCATCGGCATGAACATCGTCAACGGCCTGCGCGCCGACGCCCTGGCCGAGTCGCTCGCGATCGCCGGCCACCTCGTCCGCCCCTGATCCCCCTGCTCCCTGAGGAGCGCCCGGAGCTTGCGGAGGGCGCGTCACGAAGGGCCCGTCCCCTGCGGGCGCACCCGATCGGGCGGCGGGTACCCCGCGTTAGGCAGATGGTCTACCGTTATAGGTCATCTTCGGATGACTGTTTAATTTCAACAGCGCATCGCAGAGATGCGACCAACGGTTCGCGTGTGACAGGATTGGACGCCAGTTACAATTTTTGACTGGTATGAATAGTTAGTGACAACCTGTATCGGTCGAACGACTCACCGTCGCGCGATCCGGGTTGGACGGCCCGCCAACTGAACACAAGTTCACCACCAGACATGAGGGGAACCGACATGCGGCTGACTCCAGCTGATGTGCACAACGTCGCGTTCAGCAAACCGCCCATCGGTAAGCGCGGTTACAACGAGGACGAGGTCGATCAGTTCCTCGACTTCGTCGAAGCCGAACTCGCACGGCTGATCGAAGAGAACACCGACCTCAAGCAGCGCGTCGAGGAGCTCGAGAGCGAGCTCGCAGATGCCCGTTCCGGTGGTGGCGCCCAGGCGGACGACCGGACCCAGATGTTCGCCAAGCCCGCCGCGGCACCCGAGCCGCCCGCCCCGGCGCCGACGCCGGCACCGCAGGCGACCAACGACGACGCCAACGTGCGTGCCGCACGCGTTCTCGCGCTCGCCCAGGACACCGCGGACCGGCTCACCGGCAGCGCACGCGCCGACGCCGACGCGATGTTGTCCGACGCCCAGACGCGCGCCGACACGCTGGTCTCCGAGGCGCAGACCAAGTCCGATGCCATGCTCGCCGATGCCCGGCAGCGCTCGGAGGCGATCCTCGCCGACGCCCAGACGCGATCGGAGGCGCAGTTGCGGCAGGCACAGGAACGTGCCGATGCCCTGCAGAGCGACGCCGAGCGCAAGCACAGCGAGATCATGGGCACGATCAACCAGCAGCGCGGTGTGCTGGAAGGCCGGATCGAGCAGCTCAAGACCTTCGAGCGCGAGTACCGTACGCGTCTGAAGACCTACCTCGAATCCCAGCTCGACGAACTCCAGCAGCGTGGCAGTGCGGCGCCTGTCGAGGGCGGCCGACCCGATCAGTCGTTCTCGAACGATCCGGGTAACGGTGGATTCAGCAGCTACTCACCCAGCTGACCTGGGCGGATCGGTGCGCACTAGGCTGGTGATGTGCTGACCTTGGCGCTGGCCGCGACCCTCCTGGGGTTCGTGCTGCTCATCCTCGGTCTCATCACCGGGACCGTGTGGCTGGCCGTGGCCTGCATCGTGGTCTGTCTGGTTGGCCTCGGCTTCCTCCTGGCGGACGTGTTCGCCGGTCGCAAGGGCGAAGCGGCCCGGTCACTGGAAGACATGGTCCCGGGCGCCGGTCGCGACACCGATCCGTCGCACGACGCCGATGACGACGCTGTCACCGGGCACGACTCGGACGGCGATCGCGGCGCCGATGCACCGACGCGTCGGTACCCCGCCGCCGACACCCCCGGTGTCGGCGATTCCGAGTCCGCCGGCTATCGGCCCGGGGCCTTCGACCCCGGAATGGCCGCGCCCGCTGGTTCGGTCCCGCCGAATCGACCTGCTCCCGAGCGTCGTGAGGGCAACCTCGAGGACTATCTGCGTTCGGTCGGCGGCGACAGTCCGAGTGGTGACGGGCCGCCCCGCGGGGCCCCGCCCACCGGTGTCGATGTCGCCGGTGGTCGCGCCGGTCCGCCGCCGGGTTCCCGACCGCCCGGCGTGGGACCGCAGAGTCGCCAACCCGGTGTCGGTCAACAGTCGTGGACTCAACAGCAGGCCCGGCCGCAGCAGGGGCAATTCGGTCCTCCGCAATCCGGCCCGCCTCCGACCAGGGGCCAACGGCCTCCGGTCGGCCCGCCGTCGGCTCCGCGTCCGTTCGACCCGCAGTCCTCGGGGTGGGCCCCCGACGACGTGCCGGGCGGCGACGTCGCCGGCCCGGACGACTGGGCAACAAGTCCCGATGAGTCCGCGCCGCGTCGTCGGCGTGCGGGTTTCGATCCGCTTGATCCGAACTGGCATCCGCCGCCGGACTGAGCGCACCCGGGTAGCCGCGCACCGGTCGAGAACCCATTGGCCCGACCGGGTCGGTCGTCGCTACACTGGTTCACGCGTTGATCCGGCCATCACCGGGGAGCACCCGGAAGAACGGTGTCATCGAGTGCGGCGTCCAGTGGACGGTGCGAATGCGTGACTCCCAGTAGAACCGGGCGGGCGTGGCCCGTGACAGCCACAGGATCGTACGGTCACCGACCGTCGCGATTCGTCGAGTGGCGTCGAATCTCCGACGCAAGCGGGGTGGTACCGCGCAGACCTCCGGTGTGCGTCCCCGTGCCGATGAGACATCACCAGGCACGAGGAGACGAGCCGTGAGCGACGCGACCGACCCCACCCAGTCCGCCCCCACTGAGTCCGGGCGGGTGTATCCCAAGGTCGACATGACCGGGGGCACCGGGCGCAGCGCCCCCGACTTCCCGTCCGTGGAACAGCGGGTCCTGCAGTACTGGGACTCCGACTCGACCTTCGCCGCGTCGATCGAGAACCGGGCCGACGCCGAGGAGTTCGTCTTCTACGACGGTCCGCCGTTCGCGAACGGCCTGCCGCACTACGGTCACCTGCTGACCGGTTACGTCAAGGATGTGGTACCCCGGTACCAGACCATGCGTGGCAAGAAGGTGGACCGCCGATTCGGCTGGGACACACACGGTCTGCCCGCCGAGCTGGAGGCCGAACGCCAGCTCGGGATCACCGACAAGTCGGAGATCGAGAAGATGGGCATGGCGAAGTTCAACGAGTACTGCCGCGACTCGGTGCTGCGGTACACGGGGGAGTGGCGTGACTACGTGACCCGCCAGGCCCGCTGGGTCGACTTCGACAACGACTACAAGACACTCGATCTCGACTTCATGGAGTCGGTGATGTGGGCGTTCAAGGCGCTCTACGACAAGGGGCTCATCTACCAGGGCTATCGGGTGCTGCCCTACAGCTGGTACGAGCAGACGCCGTTGTCCAACCAGGAGTCCAAGCTCGACGATGCCTACCGGATGCGGCAGGACCCGGCGGTCACCGTCACGATGCCGCTGCGGGTGCCCGACGGTCCGCTGTCCTCCCTCGACGGAGTCAACGCGCTGATCTGGACGACGACGCCGTGGACCCTGCCGTCGAACCTCGCGATCGCGGTGAACCCCGAAGTCACCTACGTCCACGTGAAGGCCGCCGACGGCCGGGAGTACCTGCTGGCCGAGGCGCTGCTCGGTGTGTACGCGAAGGAAATCGCCGATCCGGAGGTGCTCGGCACCCACCTGGGCAAGATCTTGGAGAACCTGTCGTACACACCGCCGTTCGACTTCTTCGCCGGTCACCCGAACTCGCACCGGGTGCTGCTGGGCGACTACGTGACCACCGACAGCGGCACCGGGATCGTGCACCTCGCACCGGCTTTCGGCGAGGAGGACATGGACCTCGCGACCGCCAACGGCATCGAGGTGGTGCAACCGCTCGACCCGGGCGGACGCTTCACCGCGCAGGTCCCGCCGTACGAGGGTCTGATGGTGTTCGACGCCAACCCGGTGATCATCAAGGACCTGAAGGAAGCCGGCCGGATCCTGCGCCATGAGACCATCGAGCACTCCTACCCGCACTCCTGGCGGTCGGGCCAGCCGCTGATCTACATGGCGGTGCCGTCGTGGTTCGTCGCGGTGACGCAGTTCCGCGACCGCATGGTGGAGCTGAACAAGCAGATCACCTGGGTGCCCGAACACATCCGGGACGGGCAGTTCGGCAAGTGGCTCGAAGGCGCCCGGGACTGGAACATCAGCCGCAACCGGTACTGGGGGGCGCCACTGCCGGTCTGGGTGTCCGACGACCCGGAGTTCCCGCGCGTCGACGTCTACGGTTCGCTCGACGACCTCGAGCGCGACTTCGGGGTGCGTCCGGACAACCTGCACCGGCCGTTCATCGACGAACTCACCCGGCCCAATCCCGATGACCCGAGCGGGAAGTCGACCATGCGTCGGGTGCCCGAGGTCCTCGACTGCTGGTTCGAGTCGGGTTCGATGCCGTTCGCCCAGGTGCACTATCCGTTCGAGAACCGCGACTGGTTCGACGGTGGTGACTCCGCGCACGCCCCGGCCCACAACCCGGGCGACTTCATCGTCGAGTACAACGGGCAGACCCGTGGCTGGTTCTACACGCTGCACGTGCTGGCCACCGCGCTGTTCGACCGGCCGGCCTTCAAAACCGTTGCTGCGCACGGGATCGTGCTGGGCGACGACGGCCAGAAGATGTCGAAGTCGAAGCGCAACTACCCCGACGTCAACGAGGTCTTCGATCGCGACGGATCGGACGCGATGCGATGGTTCCTGATGGCCTCGCCGATCCTGCGCGGCGGCAACCTCGTCGTGACGGAGCGAGGCATCCGGGAAGGGGTGCGCCAGGCGCTCCTGCCGCTGTGGAACGCCTACAGCTTCCTGCAGCTCTACGCCGAGCGCCCGGCGACCTGGCGGACCGACTCGCAGCACGTGCTCGACCGCTACATCCTGGCCAAGCTGGCGACGACCCGCGACACGATGACCGCGGCACTCGACACCTACGACATCGCGGGGGCGTGCGACGCCTTCCGTGAGTTCGTCGAGTCGCTCACCAACTGGTACGTGCGTCGTTCCCGGGCACGCTTCTGGGCCGGCCAGGACGCGGACACCGACGCCTTCGACACCCTGTACACCGTGCTCGAGGTCGCCTGCCGGCTGGCCTCGCCGCTGCTCCCGCTGGCGACCGAGGCCATCTGGCGGGGTCTCACCGGGGAGCGGTCGGTGCACCTGACGGACTGGCCGACGAACGATGAGCTGCCGGCCGATGCCGACCTGGTCATGGCCATGGACCAGGTCCAGGCGGTGTGCTCGACGGCGTCGAGCGTCCGCAAGGCCAACAAGCTGCGGGTCCGACTGCCCCTGTCGGGGCTGACGGTGGCCTCGCCGACCGCGGCCGCGCTCGAGCCGTTCGTCGACCTGATCAAGGACGAGATGAACGTCAAGGACGTGACTCTGGCGACCGATGCCAGCGAGTACGGACGTCACGAGATCGCGGTCAACGCGCGTGCCGCCGGCCCCCGCTTGGGCAAGGACGTGCAGCGTGCGATCAAGGCGGTGAAGTCGGGCAACTGGACTGCGGGCGAGGGCGCCGACGGGTCCGAGGTCGTGGTCGCCGACGGCATCGAACTCCACGACGGGGAGTTCACCCGGCGGCTGGTGGCCGTCGAACCGGACTCGACCGCGGAGCTGCCGGGCGGGAACGGCCTGGTCGTCCTCGACACGGCGGTCACGCCCGAACTCGAGGCCGAGGGGTGGGCGAAGGACCGGGTTCGCGAGCTGCAGGATGCGCGCCGCACCCTGGGACTGGACGTCTCCGACCGGATCACGGTGCGACTCGTCGTACCGGCCGAACGTCTGGACTGGGCGAGGACGCACGCCGACCTGATCGCCGGCGAGGTGCTCGCGGTGCGGTTCGACGTGACCGGCGATGGTGACGCGGGCAGCATCGAACTGGGAGACGGTGTGACCGCCGACGTGGCGAAGGCGAACTGATCGCTGACACGTGCACCGCGCGGACATCCCGGCCGGGTGTCCGCGCGGTGTCGTCGTCGGTCGCGCGGGAGGTGTGATCGGACGAGACGATCTGGGACACCGATCGCAACAGTCGCACCCTGGTGGTGCTGCGCCACGTACGGTGTGGAGACTGCCGCGACCCGGCCCCGCAGGGTGAGCACACACCCGAGCGCGTCGTTCGCCGCCCGGACCATCTACGAGGGGGCAGACCCCGATGACCCGCATGGACGTGGACCCGATCCCGGCGCGATCCGCCGCGTTCGAACCGCTGTTGTTCACGGTGGCCTACGAGATCCTGGGCTCGGCGGTGGACGCCGATCATGTTGTACGACACTGCCCCTGGGATCATCCGGCGAGCGCGCCGGTGGACGCGCTCGGCCCCGGGTCGGCCCGAGCGCACTTCATCGCGCAGGTCGCCCGGCGCGCGCTCGAGACGCTCACCGCGCGTCGACGTGTTGCCGGGGACTACATCGGACCGTGGTTGCCCGATCCCATCCGGTTCGACGGCGACGTCCTCGCCGACGCGGGTCTTGCGGAGTTCGCGTCGACCGCGATGCTGCTCGTTCTGGAAGAACTCGAGCCCGCTGTGCGGACGGTATGCGTCCTGCGTGAAATCTTCGGATTCGCCGACGACACGATCGCCACGATGCTGTCCTGGACGCCCGGCGAGGTGGGGATGCTCGCGGAACGAGGCCGGTCGTTCGTCGAGCGTCGCCGCCCCCGGTTCGATCCGATGGACCGCGCCCGCGCCGCGGAGGTCGTCGAGACGTTCCTCGACGCGGCGGAGTCGGGCGACGCCGACGCCCTCATCGCCCTCATGGCACCGGAGGTGGTGCTGACCTCGGACAGCAACGGCAAGGCCACCGCGGTACGGCAGCCCATGCGCGGGGCGCCCGCGGTGATGCAGGTGCTGTCGGGGTTCGCCCGGATCGGCGCTGTGCTCGAGGACTACCGCGCCGAGTTCGTGGTCTTCAACGGTCAGCCCGGGATGATCCTCTACTTCGACGGCCGGCTGCAGACCGCGATCACCCTCCGCGTCGTCGACGACCTGATCGTCGACATCTACGTGATGCGCAACCCCGACAAGCTCGTCGGGGTCGAGCTCCGTCGGCCGGTCACCCGCTGATCCACCCACCGCGCGGAGTGCGGGACCTGTACCGGAAACCGGTACGAATACCGCACTCTGTCCGATCTCAGGCGAACAGGCCCGCCAGTGTCTGCTCGATCTGGAGCCGGAACAGCTGCTCGGGATGCGCGAAGGTGTCGGTCCCGTACTGGCCGAAGGTCTCCAGGCTGATCGCGCCGACGAGTACGGCCCACAACGTGGTGGCCGCGGCCAGGACCGCGGCGGGTGTGTCGAGGTCGAACTCGTCGCGGATCGCGTCCATGTCCGCGGCGACATCCGTTGTGGGAGAGGGTAGGTCGGCGCGTAGCAGGCCTTCGGCGTGGGCGGCCGAGCACTCGCGGAGGAGCCGCACGGGAATGCGTGTGCCGGGCCCGATGGTCCGCTCGCCGGGGGCGGAGTAGCCGGGCACCGGGCTTCCGTAGATCAGCGCCCAGCGGGATGGCTCGGCGAGAGCCCAGGTCCGCGCTGCCCCGGCCGCGGCTGCGAGTCGATCGCGCCGTCGGGAGGTGGCAATGGAATCGGCCGCGGCATCGACGGCGTCCGCGACATCGGTGTAGGCCTCCACCAGCAACATGGTCAGCAACTCGTCGCGGCTCGGGACGTACCGGTACACCGCCGAGGAGACGACGCCCAAGTCGCGCGCGATGGCGCGCAACGAGAGCCCGGCGGCGCCGTAGGTGGTCAGGTGTTCGCGTCCCAGTCGACGGATCTCGTCGGTCATCATCGCGCGGTTCTCCGCGCGGGTTCGTCCGGTGGCCATGGCGACGATCCTGCCACAAACCGAGAGCGGTGCTCTTGATTTCCCGGCGGCGTCGCTGCATACTCAACTTCGAGAGCACTGCTCTCGAAAGTGCCACCTCGACGAAAGGCCGATCATGACCGCGACCACCCACTACAAGGCCCCCAGCGGATTCGACGCCGCCTTCAACCGCGCGGTGCGCTGGCTCGCCGACCGCGGGGTCAACCTGGCCGGGGCGCAGACGCTCACCGTCGTCGGCCGGAAGACCGGCATGCCGCAGCGGGTTCCGGTCAACGTGCTGCGGCTCGACGGGGCGGAGTACCTGGTCGCCGTCCGGGGCGACACGCAGTGGGTGCGCAACGCGCGCGTGGCCGGCACGGTGGAACTCCGCCGTGGCCGACGTCGGGCCGTCGTCACCCTCACCGAAATCGACCCCGCCCTTCGGCCGCCGGTCATCCGGGAGTACCTGCGTCGCTGGGGGTGGGAGGTCGGGCGGTTCCTGCCCGCGGGCCTCGCGCTCGCCTCGTCGGACGAGGATCTCGCCGCCCACGCCGGGTTGATCCCCGTCTTCGCCGTCACCGCTGCTCACTAGACTCGGTGAGGTGTCACGCCTCGAACCCGAACCGCCGCGCCCGGTCGGTGCGGTGTCGGGGCGGGGGTCCGAACGCAGCCCGCGCTGGGTGATGCACCTCGACATGGACGCGTTCTTCGCCTCCGTCGAACAGCTCACCCGCCCGACGCTGCGCGGCCGCCCGGTACTGGTGGGCGGGTCCGGTGGGCGCGGGGTGGTCGCCGGCGCCAGCTACGAGGCACGCGTGTTCGGGGCCGGCTCGGCGATGCCGATGCACCAGGCGCGTCGGCTCATCGGGCCGACCGGCGTGGTCATCCCGCCGCGCGGATCGGTGTACAGCACGGTCAGCAAACGTGTCTTCGCCATTGTGCGCGAAGCGGTTCCGGTCATCGAGACGCTGTCGTTCGACGAGGCGTTCGGCGAGCCGGAAGAACTCGCGGGGGCGACCGTCGACGCGGCCAGCGAGTTCGCCGAGGAGCTCCGATCCCGGATCCGGAGCGAGGTCGGACTCGCCGCGTCGGTCGGGCTCGGAAGCGGCAAACAACTCGCGAAGATCGCCTCGGGGATGGCCAAACCCGATGGGGTGATGGTGATCCCACCGTCCGGCCAGCTGGAGTTCCTGCATTCGCTCCCGGTCCGCAAGCTGTGGGGCATCGGGCCCGTGTCCGGCGATCGGCTGGCGCGGCTGGGGATCGCGACCATCGGTGACCTCGCGGCGATGTCGCCGGTCGAGGTGGCCTCCGTGCTGGGCGCCACCGTCGGTCCCGCGCTGCATCGCCTTGCCCACGGCATCGACGACCGGCCGGTCGCCGAACGTGCCTCCTCGAAGCAGATCAGCGCCGAGTCCACCTTCGCCGAGGACATCGTCGAACTCGACGCGCTGCGTCCCGCCATCCGCAAGGCTGCCGCCGGCGCTCACCGCCGACTGCTCACCGACGGCCGGGGAGCGCGCACCGTCGTACTGAAACTGAAGAGATCCGACATGTCGATCCTGACGCGCTCGGCGACGACCGCGGCGGCCACCACCGACTTCGACGACCTCGAGCGGACGGCGCAGCGGCTCGCGCTCGATCCGCGTTCCATCGGGGCGATTCGCCTGGTCGGCGTCAGCTTCTCGGGGTTGACCGCGGTGCAGCAGTACGCCCTCTTCGGCGAGCTGGGCAGCGAGGGACCGGCCGATGTCGAGACCACCCACCACGACACCGCCGCAGGCCACGGTGCGGAAGAAGGGGGTCGCGCCGAGGTGGCGACGTCACCGGACCCGGCCGGGGCCGAGGCGTCGGCCGTCCAGATAGCTGACTCGGCGCCCGAACCCCCGCGGTTCGCGCCGGGAGGGAGTTCGATGCCGGTCGGCCGCTTCGGCCCCGGCGCCGACGTGACCCACCCCGACCACGGGCACGGCTGGGTTCAGGGGAGTGGACACGGGGTCGTGACCGTGCGATTCGAGACCCGCACGAGCGGGCCGGGGCGCACGCGCACGTTTCCGGTCGACGATCCGGACCTCCGTCCGGCGGATCCGCTCGACAGCCTCGAGTGGGATCTTCCCGGCGACGGTTGACCGATCGGGCACGGTATCGACCGGCCGTGACCGCCACCCGGCGGGTGCCGGTGGCAGCACTCAGTCCTGTTGTGCGACAAAGAAATCGGTGATCAATTCGAGATCGTGACCCGAGGTCAGCAGTGCGATGAGCGCCATGCGCGCCTGCGGTGCGCGCAGCCAGGGTGACACGATCGCCCCGGCCCGCCGCAGATCGACCGCGCCGCCGCCCCCGCCGTAGGTCGCGGTCACCTCGCCGTACGGGACGCGGCTGGTGACGACGACGGTCACCCCGCGCTGGACGGCGAGTGCCACCTCGGCGGTGATGTCCGGGTGGGTGTTCCCGGAGCCGGTCGCCGCGAGGACCACGCCGGCGGCGTTCTGTGCGACCGACGCGGCGATCAGTCCCGGTGACACGCCCGGGTAGAGGGTGAAGGCGTCGACGCGTGCCGGCCGGCCCACCGGTACCGGTCCGGCGAGCACCCGTCGCGGCACCGGCGGGTCGTCGGCCCGACCGGTGCCCTGCACGGTGTCGAAGGCCGCGGGGTCGGTGGTGGAGACCTTGAACAACCCGCGTGCCGGCAGGAGTCGGCCGCCCATGGCCACGAGGACTCCTCGACCGCGGGCGGTCGGGTCGTCGATCGCGGCCAGCGCGGCGGCGAGATTCGACGGCCCGTCGGCGTGTGGGGAGTCAGACGGCAGCATGGCCCCGGTGAACACGACCGGCCGCTCGTCGGCGGCATACAGGTCGGCGAGGTAGGCCGTCTCCTCCATCGTGTCGGTCCCGTGCGTGACCACCACACCGCGAACGGCGGGGTCGGCAAGCGCGTCGGCGATCGCGCGGACCACCGCGAACTGGTCGGCGACGGTCATCGCGGAACTGTCCACCGACATGAGGTCGACGGTGCGGATCGCCGACGGAGTGCGCGACGTCCCGTCGTCCCCGGCCCTGTCGGTCCCGGTGGTGATCGTCCCGGCGGCGGAGAGGAGAGCGGCCGAGCCGAGCGCCGGGATCGCGCCGTCGTCGGTGGTCTGGGCGGCGATCGTGCCTCCGGTGCTGATCAGCACGGTGACTCCGGTGGCCGCGGGCGGGGTGCCTGTCATGGTGCCCAAGGGTCACCGGAACCCTGTCGGCCCGTCAAGCGTTGCCTGCTCGGCGCCATCGGTCGGGCGGATCGTCGTCGCGTGTCGCCGGGCCACCGGGGACCCCTGGTGCCCGCCGTTTGGCATAGTGGTGTGGGCCGTCGCCGGGGGACCCCGGCACACAAGTCCGGTCGGGGCACACCCCCGGCAGACGTCCGGCATCGCGGTACGAGAGCGCCCGCCGGCGCACCCCATGCCCGAGAACACAGTGAGGGAGATCGTTGAAGTATCGGAAATTCCTGGGCGCGACCATGATCGCGGCCGCGTTGATGACCACCGTCGCGGCCTGCGGGAGTGACGACAGCGACGCGCCGCCCGCACCGACGCTCACCAGCACCGACACCGCAGCCGCGAGCGGCGACGGCTCCGAGATCACCGACGGCAGCAACCCGCCGTCGATCGCCGCCCTCAACGAGATGGTCGACCAGGCTGTCGACCCCGACATCCCGCGGGCCGAGAAGGTCGAACTGGTCGAGGGTTCGGAGAAGGACCCGGCGATCTTCGACGAGCTGGTCAAGGCGCGTGCCGAGAACTCCGACGTCGACTGGGTCCTCGTCAACCCCGTGATCAGCGCCGGCCCGAACAAGGCTCGCGTCAAGGTCCGGATCGAGACCGCGGGCAACCCCCCGACCAACGCCGAGTCGACCATCGTCTTCGACGACGGACGCTGGAAGCTCTCGAACGAGACCGTGTGCAACCTCCTCGGCCTCTACCAGGTCGAGAGCGCCATGTGCGCTCCCGCGAGCTGACCTCTCCTCGCCTCGCCACCGAGACCGGTGGTGTACGCGACGGCGCCTTCCGGCTCGTCTCTGGCACAGCATGATCCGCGGCCCCGTGTCGCCGACGCCTATCGGTGACCCGGGGCCGTCGGCGTTCAGCGCCAGGTGACGGACAGTCCGGTCCGCTGCACCAGCGGCCGGTTCGGGTCCGCACCGACCAACTCGCGAGCGCCCCGATAGGTGGCTTCGCCGGCGATGGGCAGCCCGCGGGTCAGGTCGACGGTCACCGAGCCCTGACCGGTGTAGCTGTAGCGGCTGATGGTGAGGCTGTCACTGCCGCCGGGGATCGCGAACACCGAGTTCACCGGGGTCTCGTCGGCGGTGTACTCGATGGTCAGCCGGTTGCCGTCCCATCCGGTGAGCCGTGCCTCGATGGTCTGGGTGACGGTCGCCGCGGCCGCGATCACCCGCTCGCTCCGCCACGTCGCACCCACCGCGACCGGTTCGGTCGGGAGCACGACCGCGGCGTTGAACGCCGACACCAGCGCCTGCTCGACCGCCAGTCGCGCCTCGCCGCCGGCCGGCTCCGGCGGCGCGATCCGCAGCGACACCGGCGCCAGGCCCGGACCGAGCGTGAGACCGGCTTTCGCGCCGGCCATCGCCGACAGTTCGTCGTTCAGGGTCGTGTCGGGGGATGTGACCGTGCCGAGGTCGAGTTCGAGGTCGGCGGGATCGGCGCACCCGAACCGCGCGGTCAGTGGCATCTCGACGGTCTGGGCGTCCGAGGTGCCCGGTGACGCCACCTCCGAGGTCGTCACCAGGGTCACCGACTGGGCGGTGGCGACGTCCGGCGCAGTCGTCGGCACGCGGCGCTCCCCGGTTCCCGCGTCGACGATCGTCACCGTCGCCGGTGCGATCGGGACCGGCGCCGCACCGGCGGCGCGGGACGGCGAGTCGGTGCTGCAGCCCGCCGATGTGCTCGCCGCCGGAGCGCCGGGCGTCTCGTCGGGACCCGATGCGCATCCCGCGACCAGTACGGACAGCGCGGTCACCGCCCCGATGGACGAGACGACGGACCGGAGGCGACGGGGATGCGGGGACACGGGTAGCCAGCGTATTCGACGTGTCGTGGACAATGATGCTGTGGATGACCAACCCCTGACGGATCGAGAGCACGTGGACCCGCACGACCGTGTCGAACCCGGGGCCGACCGCCGACCCGGCGACACCGACGCCGCCGCACGTCCCGGCCGCCGGGTGCCGACGGCGACGATCGTGGTGCTCGGCGTCGCGCTCGTGGTCCTGGGACTCGACCAGCTGACGAAATCGATCGCGGTCGCCGCGATCGACCCGATGCGCCCGGTGGAGATCATCGGCGACTTCGTCACGCTGCGTCTGGTCCGCAACAGCGGCGCGGCCTTCTCCATGGCCACCGGATACACCTGGGTGCTGTCGATCATCGCCCTGGTGGTCGTGCTCGTGATCATCCGCTACAGCAGCCGGCTGCGCTCCTGGTGGTGGGTGGCGGGTCTGGCCCTCGTGCTCGGCGGCGCCATCGGCAACCTGACGGACCGCATCTTCCGTGCCCCGCAACCACTTCAGGGCCATGTCGTCGACTTCGTGTCGGTGGGGTGGTGGCCGGTGTTCAACGTCGCCGACTCCGCCGTGGTGTGCGGTGCGATCCTCCTGGTCGTCCTCTCCGCGCTCGGTTTCGACTACGACGGCACCCGCACAGGCTGGGCGGCCCGTCGCGAGCAGCGCGATCCCGCCGGCACCGAGGGCGGCGCGCATGCGTGAATCGCGGTTCCTGCCGGTGCCCGACGGCCTCGACGGGATGCGCGTGGATGCCGGTGTCTCCCGGATGCTCGGGCTGTCGCGCACCGTCGTCGCCACTCTGGCCGAGGAGGGCGACGTCGTCGTGGACGGCGTGGCGGTGGGGAAGTCGCACAAACTCGCCGCGGGCACGATGCTGCACGTCACGTTGCCCGAACCAGAGGAGCCGCTGCGCGTCGAGCCGACCCCGGTCGAGGACCTCGAGGTGATCTACCACGACTCCGACATCGTCGTCGTCGACAAGCCGGTGGGTGTCGCCGCGCATCCCTCGCTGGGCTGGAGCGGCCCGACGGTCATCGGGGCCCTCGCGGCTGCGGGTTTCCGGATCTCGACCTCGGGCGCGCACGAACGGCAAGGGATCGTCCACCGTCTCGACGTCGGCACGTCGGGGGTCATGGTGGTCGCGGTGTCCGAACGGGCGTACACGTTGCTCAAGCGGGCGTTCAAACAGCGGACCGTGCACAAGGGTTACCACGCGCTCGTCCAGGGGCACCTCGATCCGCCGTCGGGAACCATCGATGCGCCGATCGGCCGCCACCGCGGCAACGACTGGAAGTTCGCGGTGACCGCGAACGGCAAACCGAGTGTCACCCACTACGACACCCTGGAGATGTTCGCGTCGGCGTCGCTGCTGGACGTTCACCTCGAAACCGGTCGCACGCACCAGATCCGGGTTCACTTCTCGGCC
Source organism: Gordonia sp. p3-SID1431 (assembly GCF_025143765.1). NCBI lineage: Bacteria > Bacillati > Actinomycetota > Actinomycetes > Mycobacteriales > Gordoniaceae > Gordonia > Gordonia sp. p3-SID1431. The sequence continues at coordinate 20,694 of NZ_JAMBDT010000012.1, read as the reverse complement.
CTTCACCATCCGTGCTGCGGTGATCCCACGTACGGCGCCGATCCGGTGCTGGCCAAGAAGCTGGGTCTGGAACGCCAATGGCTGCACGCGCGGTCGCTCGGGTTCGCCCATCCGGCCGACGGCCGACAGGTGGAGTTCACCTCGTCATACCCCGAGGACCTGCAGCACGCGCTCGAGGTCCTGCGCGCAACCTGATGCCTCGCGCGACCAGGCCGTTCGATCGACTATTTCCGAGACACACCGCTAGATTGGGGGAGTGCTCGAGCCGGGAACCCTCGTCGCCGGGTACCGCGTCGAACGGGTACTCGGCAGCGGCGGCATGGGTGCGGTCTTCCTCGCCCGGCATCCGGAGCTGCCCCGGTACGACGCCCTGAAGGTGCTGAAGGCCTCGGCCGGGCTCACGGACAGCAACTTTCGCCGGCGGTTCCTGCGTGAGGCGGAGGTCGCGGCCACGCTCGACCACCCGAACATCGTCACCGTGTTCAACCGCGGACGTGCGAGTGTGCCGGTGGCGTCGAGGCCGGACAAGTCGGCGGAGGCCGATCTGCTCTGGATCGCCATGCAGTACGTCCCGGGAACCGACTGTGCGCGCGAACTCGCCGGACGCGGCCGCCTCGCCCCGCGTCGCGTGGTGCACATCGTGTCGGAGGTGGCGCGGGGGATCGACCACGCCAACCGGCGCGGACTGCTGCACCGCGATGTGAAACCCGCCAACATCCTGCTCGCCGAGGTCGACGATGATTCGTCGTTCGACGAGCAGCGGGTCCTGCTGACCGACTTCGGGGTCGCCAAACTGTCCGACGAGACCGAGGCGCTCACCTCGGTCGGCACGGTCCTCGCCACGCTGTCGTACGCGTCCCCGGAGCAGCTGACGGGTCGTCGACTCGATGGCCGGACCGACCAGTATTCGCTGGCGGCCACCACTTTCCACCTGCTCACCGGGCGCGTGCCCTTCGACGACCGCGACAACGGCGCCGTCATCGGAGCACATCTGAAAGAACCCGTACCGCGGGTTTCCGAGCTCGTGCCCGGACTCTCGCCCGACGCCGACGCGGTCATCGCGCGTGCGATGGCGAAGTCCCCGGACGAGCGCTTCGCCAGCTGCCGGGAGTTCGCCGACGCGCTGGCGACGGGTCTGCGGAACGTGCGGCCGAGGTCGGCCGCCGACCTCGACGCGGAGACGGTTCGCGGCCTCCCCGGTCGGATGGCCGGCGGCGCCGTCCCGGGTCCGCGCGCGCCGGACATGCCCGGACGGTCCGACCGGCCGACACCGCCGCCCGCCGGTCGCGCCGCGACCCCCGACCGACCACCCGCGGAACGTCGATCACGGCCGGGGCCGGCCGAGCCCCGCCGACCCGGGCCCGGCCGTCCCGCGGCGAACGTTGACCCGGCACATGAAGCGACGCAGCGCGCGGCCCCGGCGCGCGGCGGTCCGCCGAACGCCCCACCGGGTGCCGCCACGCCGCCCTCCGGCCCCGCGCCGGGCTCGCGGGTGCCCGGGCGCGGCCCGAGATCGAGGCCGACGACCGGTGCCGATCCGGCGGTGTGGCAGCATCCGCCGTCGAATCCGTTCCGGCAGAGCAACGACCACCTGCGGCCCGACCGGAGCCGCCTGGGCGGCGTCGGCCCGACACCGGCCGGCACCCCGCCGCGCGGCCTGGATGCCGCGGGACCCGGCGGGCTGCCCGGTCAAGGTCCCCGGGGCTGGGCCGGGCCGGCGGGTCCGACTTCATCGACGCCGTCGTCGTCGAACCGGTTGCCCATCGTGCTGGCGATCGTCGCCGCGGTGTTGCTGGTCGCGATCGTCCTCGTGTTCATGGCCCTGTGAGCGCGGTGAGCGAACCGGCTCCGCTACCACAGCTGTCCCATCCGTCACGACGCGGAGTGGGAGCCCGGCGGTGTCGGTGCACGCGCCTAGAGTGGACCCGGACTCGGACCCGCCCGACCGCCTTCGGGCGCACTCTCCCGGGTGCCGATGACCGCCGACCGAACCGACATCTGACGACTGACCCGACATCTACCGACTGATCTCGACAGAAGAGGCGCCGTGACGGACTCGTTTGTACACCTGCACAACCACACCGAGTACTCCATGCTCGACGGTGCGGCGAAGGTGTCCCCGTTGTTCGCCGAGGCCAAACGTCTGGGAATGACCGCGATCGGCATGACCGACCACGGAAACATGTTCGGCGCCAGCGAGTTCTACAACACTGCGGTCAAGAACGACATCAAGCCGATCATCGGCATCGAGGCCTACATCGCCCCCGGCTCACGATTCGACACCAAACGAATCCAGTGGGGCACCCGCGATCAGAAGAGCGACGACGTCTCCGGCTCGGGTGCCTACACCCATATGACGATGGTCGCCGAGAACGCGACCGGGCTGCGCAACCTGTTCAAGCTGTCGTCCCTGGCGTCGATCGAGGGGCAGCTCGGCAAGTGGTCGCGGATGGACGTGGACCTGATCGCCGAGCACGCCGAGGGGATCATCGCGACGACGGGGTGCCCGTCCGGTGAGGTGCAGACCCGGCTCCGGCTCGGCCACGACCGCGAGGCGCTCGAGGCCGCGGCGAAGTGGCAGGAGATCTTCGGCAAGGACAACTTCTACCTCGAACTCATGGAGCACGGGCTCGAGATCGAGCGGCGTGTGCGCGACGGTCTGCTCGAGATCGGTCGCAAGCTGGGCATCAAGCCGATCGTCACGAACGACTGCCACTACGTGACCAAGGAGCACGCCGCGGCGCACGAGGCGCTGCTGTGCGTGCAGACCGGCAAGACCCTCTCCGATCCGACCCGGTTCAAGTTCGACGGCGACGGTTACTACCTGAAGTCCGCGGCCGAGATGCGCGAGCAGTGGGACTCGATCGTCCCCGGGGCGTGTGACAACACCCTGGAGATCGGCGAGCGCGTCGAGTCCTACAAAGAGGTCTTCACCCACCGCGACCGGATGCCGGTCTTCCCGGTCCCCGACGGTGAGACGCAGCAGACGTTCCTGCGCAAAGAGGTCGCGAAGGGACTCGCGGAGCGTCGTTTCGCCGGCACCGAGGTGCCCGAGGAGTACCTGCAGCGCGCCAACTACGAACTCGACGTCATCATCCAGATGGGGTTCCCGGCCTACTTCCTCGTCGTCGGCGACCTCATCCGCCACGCTCTCGAGGTCGGCATCCGGGTCGGCCCGGGCCGTGGCTCGGCGGCCGGTTCGCTCGTGGCCTGGGCGCTGGGCATCACCAACATCGACCCGATCCCGCACGGCCTGCTCTTCGAGCGGTTCCTCAACCCCGAGCGGGTGTCGATGCCCGACATCGACATCGACTTCGACGACCGTCGTCGAGGCGAGATGGTGCGGTACGCGACCGACCGGTGGGGCAGCGACAAGGTGGCCCAGGTCATCACGTTCGGCACCATCAAGACGAAGGCCGCGATCAAGGACTCGGCGCGCGTCCAGTTCGGTCAGCCGGGATTCGCGATCGCCGACCGCATCACCAAGGCGCTGCCGCCGCCCATCATGGCCAAGGACATCCCGGTCTGGGGTATCACCAACCCCGAACACGAGCGCTACAACGAGGCCGCCGAGGTCCGCACGCTCATCGAGACCGATCCGGACGTCAAGAAGATCTACGACACCGCGATCGGACTGGAGGGTCTGATCCGCAACGCCGGTGTGCACGCGTGTGCGGTGATCATGTCCTCGGAGCCGCTGACCGACGCGATCCCGGTGTGGAAGCGCGCGCAGGACGGCGCCATCATCACCGGCTGGGACTACCCGTCGTGTGAGGCGATCGGCCTGCTGAAGATGGACTTCCTGGGTCTGCGCAACCTCACCGTCATCGGCGACGCCCTGGAGAACATCAAGCTCAACCGGGGAATCGATCTCGACCTCGACTCGCTGCCGCTCGAAGACGAGAAGACCTACGAACTGCTCGCCCGCGGTGACACCCTCGGGGTGTTCCAGCTCGACGGCGCCGCCATGCGCGAACTCCTGAAGATGATGCAGCCCACCGGGTTCGAGGACATCGTCGCCGTGCTCGCGCTGTACCGTCCCGGCCCGATGGGTGTGAACGCCCACACCGACTACGCCAAGCGCAAGAACGGTCTGCAGGAGATCCGGCCGATCCATCCCGAGCTGGAGGAGCCGCTCAAGGAGATCCTGTCGGAGACCTACGGTCTCATCGTCTACCAAGAGCAGATCATGCAGATCGCGCAGAAGGTCGCCGGGTACTCGCTCGGACAGGCCGACCTGTTGCGTCGCGCGATGGGCAAGAAGAAGAAGGAGATCCTCGACGAGGCCTACGACGGCTTCGCGGAGGGCATGCGCAACAACGGTTTCTCCCAGGCCGCGATCACCGCGCTGTGGGACACCGTCCTGCCGTTCGCCGGCTACGCGTTCAACAAGTCGCACGCCGCCGGCTACGGGCTGGTGTCCTTCTGGACCGCGTATCTCAAGGCGAACTATCCCGCCGAGTACATGGCCGGCCTCCTGACCTCGGTCGGTGACGACAAGGACAAGGCCGCGATCTACCTGGCCGACTGTCGCAAGCTCGGGATCACCGTGCTGCCGCCCGATGTCAACGAGTCGCAGCGGAACTTCGCCGCGGTCGGCAAGGACATCCGATTCGGTCTCGCCGCGATCCGCAACGTCGGCTCCGGCGTCGTCGGTTCGATCATCGCCGCGCGCGAGGAGAAGGGGAAATTCACCAACTTCTCCGACTACCTCGGCAAGATCGACGTCACCGCCTGCAGCAAGAAGGTGACCGAGTCGCTGATCAAGGCCGGCGCCTTCGACTCACTCGGACACCCGCGCAAGGGTCTGTTCCTCGTACACGGGGAGGCCGTCGAATCGGTCATCGGAACCAAGAAGGCCGAGGCGATCGGACAGTTCGACCTCTTCGGCGACGCCGGCGGTGCCGACGACTCGATGGCCGAGGTGTTCGCGGTCAAGGTGCCCGAAGAAGAATGGGACACCAAGCACAAGCTCGCCATCGAGCGGGAGATGCTGGGGCTGTACGTGTCCGGCCATCCGCTCAGCGGCGTCGAGCATGCGATCGCCGCGCACACCGACACCTCGATCTCGACGCTCCTCGAGGGCAACGTCGCCGACGGCGCCCAGATCACCATCGGCGGCATCATCTCCTCGGTGACCCGGCGGGTGAACAAGAAGGGCGAGCCGTGGGCCGCGGTGACCCTCGAGGACATGGTCGGTGGAGTCGAGGTGTACTTCTTCCCGCGGGCCTACGTCGCGTACGGGATGGACATCGTCGCCGACAACATCGTCCTGATCAAGGCGCGCGTCAACCTGCGCGACGACAGCATGATGATCAGCGCGAACGATCTCGCGGTGCCGGATCTGGAAACCGCGGGGGCGACCAAACCGGTGGCCCTGACACTGTCGGCGCGACTCTGCACCCCCGACCGCGTGGCGGCGCTCAAGCAGGTGCTGACCCGGCATCCCGGCATGGCCGACGTGCACGTGACGCTCGTCAGCGACAAGCGGCAGACCCAGCTGAAACTGACCGAGTCGTTACGTGTGGCCCCGAGTTCGGCGCTGATGGGCGACCTCAAGGCCCTCCTGGGGCCAAGCTGTCTGAGTTGACGCGGCTGAAGTGAGGGTCGCCTGCTCGACGGACTTCACCCGGCCGTGACTCAGGATTCGGGTCGCCGAACATTTTCGTTCGTTCTGCGCTACACTCGACGGCACGTCCAGCGCACCCGGCCAGTGAGGGAGTGATCCGACATGGCGACTCTGATCGACGTCGACCCCGGTCGTCCGGCATCGCGGCAGCCCCGCACCGTCGATGTCCTGGGTGCGCAGTGGCCGGTCCACAAGGCGCACGCCGTCGCCGCCGCGGTCGTGGTGGCACTGGTCAGCCTCGTTCTCCTCGGCTCACTCGCGGTCACCGCCTGGGCGAGCGGGCTGACGCTGCTCGCGGTGTGGTGGGGCGAGCGCTACCTGCCGGGGACGGCGGCCGTCGCGCCGGCATCGAACCCGCCGGGGATCTCGTAGATCCGTCCGTCGAATCCGGCGCGGAAGAGACGTCCGGCCGAGAACCCGCGGTCGCCTCGTCCGTAGGACACGACGCTCGAGGTCGGTAGGCCCGTCGCGAGCACGCAGTAGCTTCCGGGCGCCGTCACGCGCACGATCTCACCCGTCGCGTTGAACGGCACCACAGGTCGGTCGCGTGAATCGAGGGTCAGTCCGTCCGGCGTCGATGGCGCACCCACGTTGAGCAGGTTCTGCACGACACGCGGATTCGCAGTGGAGATCCGGCTGACGCCCGGGTTCACGAAGGTCCTCGACACGTACAGCCACCCGTCGCCGCGTCCGAGAACTGCTCCGTTCGCGCTCGGCAGCGCTCCCCAGGCGGCCTGCACGGCGCCGGTGGGGCTCACCCGACCGATGAGATTGCCGAAGTCGTTGGTGGCGTACACATTTCCGCGCGCCGACACGTCCATCCCGTTGGCCGCCGAAAGTCCCGTCACCCAGGCCCGCAGGGCGCGGGTATTGATGTCGAGCCGGGCGATGGATGCGTGTCGCAGCGCGTCGCCCACGAAGACACGCGGGTCGGCGCCGTATCCGACCAGCAGGGTGCCGCCGGGGGTCCACGCCAGCGCACCCGCTCCGCTCCCGCCCGGCACGCGTGCGATCGGAACCGCAGGTGCGCCCGGTCCGGCCAGACGATACACGCGACCGGTGATCAGGTCGGTGGTGTAGAGGCGTCCGGCGGCGTCGACGGTCAGGCCCTCGAGCGCCGCGCCGGGCACCGACCCGACAAGTCGCGCCGGCTGTCCGGCACCCGCACACACGGGGGCGGCCGCGGCCGGGGCGGGGTCGACGGCGGCGCCGAGCCCGACCGCCAGGGCGGCGGCCGCGCCGAGCGCGGCCAGTCGCGACAGGCGTCGCGTGCGGGGTGGGAAGGTTCGACGAGTTGTCATGGCTGCTCCCTGGTCGGTGAGGCTGGTCGCCGTCGGCGATGGCTGGGCGAGACGGTTGTCGGGAAGATTCCCGTCCGGCTCGCTGTCAAACGCACCCGTCCAGTGTTACGCCATCGGGTGCGCGAATGTGCCGCGATGCGATTCATCCGGCGCCGCGATGCCACCACCCACGACGCGGTCGCGGACGGGCGTCGGAACCCGCGACATCGGATCACCGGCAGACAGTGAGAACATGGCTGTCGTGAGTACGCACCACGTCCCGGTCCATCAACAGGCGTTGTCGGTAGACGCGATCGAAGCCGCATCGATCCGTATCGCCGACGCGGTGGCGCGTACCCCGCTCGAGATCTGCCCGCGGCTGTCCGCCGACACCGGGGCCGAGATCTTCCTGAAGCGCGAGGACCTCCAGGCCGTCCGTTCCTACAAACTGCGCGGTGCCTACAACGTGATGGCGCAGCTGTCGGCCGAGGAGCTGTCGCGTGGCGTCGTCGCGGCCAGCGCCGGCAACCACGCCCAGGGGGTCGCGTTCGCATGCCGGAGCATGCAGGTGCCCGGACGCATCTACGTCCCGACCACCACGCCCAAGCAGAAACGCGATCGAATCCGTTGGCACGGTGGCGACTTCGTCGAACTCAAGGCGGTCGGCGACACCTACGACGCCGCCGCGGCCGCTGCTCAGGACGACGTGATGCGTACCGGGTCCGCGTGGATCCATGCATTCGACGACCCGCGGACCGCGGCCGGTCAGGGGACCATCGCGCACGAGATCGTCGAACAGCTGGGTCGTGTTCCCGACGTCGTGGTCGCGCCGGTCGGCGGCGGGGGATGCCTGGCCGGGATGGCCACCTACTTCCGCGGCCTGTCCGAGCACGTCACGATCGTCGGTGTCGAACCGACCGGCGCGGTGTCGCTGAGCGCTGCCCTCGTCAACGGGGGACCGGTGACCCTCGCCGAGATCGACCCGTTCGTCGACGGGGCGGCGGTGAAGCGCATCGGGACCATCGGGCACCGGGTGCTGTCGGAGATGGGCGCGACAGTGACCGATCACCCGGTGCTGGCGAGCATCACCGACGTCCCGGCCGCACGCGTGGTACCCGACGAGCGTCACGCGCCCGTGCCGGGAACCGCGCATATAACCCACGTCGATGAAGGCGCCATCTGCTCGGCGATGCTCGAGCTCTACCAGAACGAGGGAATCATCGCCGAACCCGCGGGTGCTCTCGCCGTCGCGATCCTCGACAAACTGCAGCTGCCCGCGGACTCCACCGTGGTGTGCCTGGTCTCCGGCGGCAACAACGACGTGTCCCGGTACGGCGAGATCATCGAGCGCTCGCTGGTGCACCGGGGACTCAAGCACTACTTCCTGGTCGACTTCCCACAGGAGCCGGGTGCGCTGCGGCGTTTCCTCGACGAGGTTCTCGGACCCGACGACGACATCACGCTGTTCGAGTACGTGAAACGCAACAACCGGGAGACCGGCGCCGCCCTCGTCGGCGTCGAGCTGGGACACCGCGACGGGCTCGGCGACCTGATGGACCGGATGGCCCATTCCCGGCTGCACTGTGAGCGGCTCGAGCCGGGTAGTCCGGCGTACGCCTACCTGACCTGAGAATCGGGGCCGCGAAACTCCGGCGTCGACCATTCGGATGACTCACCAGACCACGGGAACATTCGCGTCCGGTGCCGCCTCCAAGTACATGAACCGCCCAGAGGCACTGCACCACCACAGCGCCTCGTCACTTGGAAGGACAACCCCATGAGCACCGAGATCCCCGCCGACGCCGTTCTCGTCGACACCGATGGCGACGGAGCCGTCGACGCCGCACTCACCGACGTCGACGGTGACGGCACCACCGACGCCATCCTCGACACCGACGGCGACGGCCAGGCCGACTCCATCGCCTATGACACCAATGCTGACGGCGAGATCGACGTCATCGAGGCCGACACCGACGCCGACGGCCTCACCGACATCGCGGTCGCCGACACCGATTGCGACGGCATCTTCGACACCGCGGTCGACGACGAGGGCAACGTCGAGGTCGGCGACTTCGGCAGTATCGACGGCGGCGACGCCGTCTGACCACTTGACTTCATGGCCCGGAGCCGCGGTACACGCGACTTCGGGCTATGAGCCGTCACCACGGCGGCCGACGATCACGTTGTGACCCGGCGAGGCGAGCTCGGAGCCCTCGGAACTCGGTGACTGCCACGCCAATTCGACGTCGAGCGAGATCGGGACGGTCACCGGTGCGGCGCCGGGAACGCAGACCACCGACCAGTCACCGCGATGCATCGCGAACCATCCGGCCGCCTCGTCGAAGTCGACGGACACCGACGAGAAGGCCGGATCGGACAGCGCGGCTTCGGCTTTCCGCAAGGCGATGAGAGTTCGATAGAAGTCGAGCACACGCGCGTGTGCGGGATCGTCGAGTTCGGTCCAGTCCAGCTTCGACCGCTCGAACGTCGCCGGGTCCTGCGGATCGGGCACGTCGTCGCTGTCCCAGCCGTGTTCGGCGAATTCCGATTTGCGCCCCTCCGCGGTGGCTCGGCCCAGTTCGGGCTCCGGGTGGGAGGTGAAGAACTGGAACGGTGTCGCGGCCGCCCACTCCTCACCCATGAACAGCATCGGGGTGAACGGGGACAGCAGGACCAGCGCCGCCTTGATCGCCAGCTGTCCGCCGTCGAGGTAGGCGCTCGGGCGGTCGCCGATCGCCCGGTTGCCGATCTGATCGTGGTTGCAGGTGTAGGCGAGGAGGGCCGACGCGGGCAGCCGGTCGGTCGGGATCGGTCGTCCGTGACGGCGTTTCCGGAACGACGAATAGGTGCCGTCGTGGAAGAACCCGCCGGTGAGAACCTTCTCCAGGCAGCCGTAGCTCCCGAAGTCGCCGTAGTAGCCCTGCCGTTCGCCCGACACCAGCGTGTGGATCGCGTGGTGGATGTCGTCGTCCCACTGCGCGGTGAGCCCGAGTCCGTTGACGCTGCGCGGGGAGATCATGCGGGGATCGTTGAGGTCGCTCTCGGCGATCAGCGACAGCGGTCGCCCGAGTTCGACGGCGAGATCGTCGGTGGCGGCGGCGAGTTCTTCCAGTATGTGCACGGCGCGGTGGTCGGCCAGCGCGTGTACCGCGTCGAGGCGCAGGGCGTCGACATGGAACTCGGTGAACCACCGCAGGGCCGTACCGGCGATGAACGCACGGACCTCGTCGGAGTCCGGATCGGACAGATTGACCGACGATCCCCAGGATGTGACGCCCTCGGAGAGGTAGGGCCCGAAGTCGGGTAGGTAGTTGCCGGACGGACCCAGATGGTTGTAGACGACGTCGAGGACGACACCGAGTCCCCGGGCGTGACAGGCATCGACGAACCGGGCCAGCGCTGCCGGTCCGCCGTAGGTCTCCTGCACCGCGTACCAGCCGACGCCGTCGTAGCCCCAGTTGTGAACCCCGTTGAACGCGTTGACCGGCATCAGCTCGACGAAGTCGACCCCCAGGTCGACGAGATGGTCGAGCCGGCCGATGGCGGAGTCGAGCGTGCCCTCCGGGGTGAAGGTGCCGAGATGGAGCTCATAGACCACCGCTCCCCGGATGTCGCGACCGGTCCAGTCTGCGTCGGTCCATCCGGCGTCGTCGACGGTGAACAATGCCGACAGTTCGTGCACCCCGTCCGGCAGGCGCACGGCCCGCGGATCAGGACGCACCGGTCCGCCGTCGATCGAGAATCCGTAGCGCAGTTCCTCGACGGGTTCGGTTCCCGGTGCGGTGTCCACCTGCCACCACCCGCCCGCGCCTGCCGTCATGGTGATCCGGTCCGCGGCCGGGTCCTGCGCGGACGACCCGATCACCAGCTCGACGACCTGCGCATTCGGTGCCCAGACCCGGAGTTCGCCCAGTGATCGCGGTGATCGGAAGGGCTCCACATTGGAACGAAGTGGTAGGTTTTGTTCCCGCTGGTCGTCCGACCAAGTTATCGTGCTCTGGGCAACAGCGGCAGCGGTCGGGGGATTCGTCACATCATGCAAGGTATGTCGGACCTCGGACAGGTGCAGTCGGGCGCTAGTGTGAGGCCGGACACATTCGGACGAGGGAAGTGGGGTATGTTACCCGCGGCGCTCATGCCCACGGGGGGCACGCGAAGCGGGTCTGCGGGAACGAGAACGCGCGTCGACGTCGACACGCGCCATCGCGACCTGACGGCCGGTGAACGGGTAAGCCGAGACGCAAGGGCAGGGTTTGAGCACTAACGCAGTCACCTCGGACGACGCGGAGGTGGGTCGCAAGAGGCCGGGGGCGGTGCGGTCGTGGGTGGACGGCCATGTCGTTGCCTCGTTCGACACATTCGGTCGCCAGCTCGGCATGTTCGTCGAGGTGTTCCGGACCCTCTTCGTCGATCTCTTCAAGCGACGGTTCCCGTTCGGGGAGTTCATCCGTCAGTGCGCCTTCATGGCCAGCACCTCGGTCTTCCCGACCCTCCTGGTCGCCATCCCGATCGGCGTCATCGTGTCGATCCAGGTGTCCAACATCGCCGGTCAGGTCGGTGCCACGTCGTTCTCCGGCGCGGCGACGGGTCTCGGTGTGATCCGGCAGGGTGCACCGCTGGTGACGTCGCTGCTCCTCGCGGGCGCCGTCGGCTCGGCGATCGCCGCGGACCTCGGATCCCGCACCATCCGCGACGAGATCGACGCGATGCGCGTCATGGGCGTCAACCCCATCGAGCGTCTGATCTCGCCGCGACTCCTCGCGACGATGGTCGTCAGCTTCCTGCTCTGCGGGTTCGTCTGCTTCGTCGGGTTCATCACCGGCTACGTCTTCAACGTCTACTTCCAGGGCGGCACACCGGGTAGCTACACCGGCACCTTCGCGTCCTTCGCCACCACCGCCGACCTCATGTTCGCGTTGGCCAAAGCCGTCATATTCGGCGCGATCGTGGCCATCGTCGCCTGCGATCGCGGCCTCTCGACGAAGGGCGGGCCTGCGGGTGTGGCCAACTCGGTGAACGCCGCTGTCGTCAACTCGGTCCTGCTGCTGTTCACGGTGAACGTGATCCTCACGCAGCTGTTCGCGATCCTGTTCCCGTCGAGGGTGGTGTGAGATGACCGCGTCACGGTATGTACCTCCGGCCCTGCGGCCGCTCGAGGCCGCCAAGGCGGTGTACCGCGGTCCGCGCGATGCGCTCGCCGCGATGGGCCATCTGATCACCTTCCTGGTCCGCTCGATCGCCGCGGTGCCGCTGGCGTTCCGTCACTACAGCAAAGAGGTGTGGCGCCTCCTTGCCGACGTGGCCTGGGGCAACGGCGCCATCGTCGTCGGTGGCGGCACCGTGGGTGTCATGGTGATCCTCGGCATCATGGGCGGCGCGACCGTGGGTATCGAGGGCTACACCGCCCTCAATCTGCTCGGCATGTCCCCGGTGACCGGCGGGCTGTCCGCCTTCGCGACGACCCGCGAGATCGCACCGCTGCTCGCCGCGACCGCGTTCACCGCCCAGTCGGGTTGCCGGTTCACCGCACAGTTGGGCTCGATGCGCATCGCCGAGGAGATCGACGCCCTCGAGGCGATCGCGATCCGGCCGCTGCCGTATCTCGTCACCACGCGGATGTGTGCGGCCGTCCTGGCGATCATCCCGCTCTACTCGGTGTCGCTGGCCGCCAACTACCTCGCCTGCCAATTCATGTTCATGCTGCAGAGCGGTCAGGGCGAGGGCACCTATCTTTACTACTTCAACCAGTTCCTCGTCTCGTGGGACATGTTGTTCTCGTTCTTCAAGGTGATCGTCTTCGTCCTACTGACGACGTTCATCCAGTGCTACTACGGCTACTTCGCCTCAGGTGGTCCCGAAGGAGTGGGAGTTGCTGCCGGACATGCCATCCGACTCGCGATCATCGTCATCGTGTTCGCGAACCTGGTCATGACACTCGTGTTCTGGGGCACGTCGCCCGGGATCAAGATCTCGGGATGAGGGGGAGACCGTGAACATCGCGACCGACGGGCGCAATCCCTCGCTGCTGCAATACGTGCTGCGCGGAGTCGCCTTCCTGCTCGTCCTGCTGGTGATCTTCGTGCTGCTGTTCATGCGGTATCAGGGCACGTTCAGCAAGACGGTGGCCGTGACCGCCGACCTCGTCGATGTCGGCGACGGGCTGTCCACCGGTGCCGACGTCCGCTACAACGGGCTGATCGTCGGCACGGTCAAGTCGATCAGCGTCGAGGACTCCGCACAGGCCGACGCGTCCCGGTTGATCAGGAACGTCGCCATCGACATCGAGCCGGCGCAGGCCGAGGGCATTCCCGCCTCGGTGACCGCGCGCACGGTTCCGTCGAACCTTTTCGGCGTCAACTCCGTCGAGCTGGTGCCGCCCGCCGAGGTGGGAGCCGACCGGCTGTCCGCCGGCGACGTGATCCCGGCCGACGACTCGCTCGAGACGATCAAGCTGCAGGACGCCCAGAACGAGCTGAAGCAGATCCTCGACGCGGTGCCGCCGGAGGAACTGGCGCAGGTGCTCGGCGTCATCGCCGACGCGCTCAAGGGCGGCGGCTCGGTGTTCGGGTCGTTCGTCCCCGTGCTGCGGAACTACTTCGACTCGATCAACGCCCAGTTCCCGCCGGGCGCGCCCCCGGGCTTCGACAACTTCGACGCCGCGCTCACCGGCCTCGCGCAATCGGCGCCGCAACTGCTCGACACCTTGGGCCGCAGCGTGATCCCGGCGATCACCATCGCGGAGAAGCAGCGTGACCTGACCGCGGTGCTGACGGCGAGTCAGGGCCTGCTCGACCAGACCCAGTTGCTGTTCGCGCGCAATGGCAACAGCGGTCAGCGTCTGGTGACCGATCTGAACCGGATGCTTGGAGCGCTCGTCCTCGAGCCGAACTCGTTGCCGCAGGGCGTGATCGCGCTGAACAACCTGGCCGCCCGGGTGCTGACGGTGTTCACCGGCACCAACGGCCACGTGCAGCTCAACATCGGTGTCAGCTTCGGCGCCTTCCAGCGCTACACCCGGCAGAACTGCCCGGTGTACGACGGCGGTCCGTACGGCACCCTGCGCGGCCCGGGCTGCGTGGGGCCCGGCACCGGCACGGGACCGACGATGTCTGGTCCGCTGGCGATCTATCCCTCCGACGGGATGCGCCGGAACAAGCCGGTCGGCAACGTCACCACCGATGCCGACAACAAGACGCTCGGCACCGTCCTGCGCCGTACCCCGTCGGCAGCGGACACGATCATGCTGGGACCGCTGGTCCAGACGCTCGAGGTGCGCAACGCCGCCGAGGCGGGCCGGGGCGGCGAAGGTCAAGGAGGAGGACGATGAGCGCGGCTTCGGAATCGATCCGCAAACCGCTGATCGGTTTCACCATCTTCGGGATCGCCGCGTTGCTGGTCACCTACGTGATCTTCTCGACGTTGGAGCGCTCGGTGCCGGGGACCACCAACAGCTACACGACCTACTTCGGTGATGCCTCGGGTCTCGCCACGGGCGACGACGTCCGCATGGCCGGTGTCCGCGTCGGTCGTGTGGACCAGATCGAACTCGCCGACGGCCGTGCCCGGGTCACCTTCGAGGTGCAGGACAACCAGCAGGTCTACACCAACACGCGGGGGGCGATCCGCTACCAGAACCTCATCGGGCAGCGATATCTGAACCTGACGCTGGTCCCGGACCGGGAGAGTCGGCCCCTCGATCCGGGGTCGACGCTCGAGCTCCCCTCCGAGGACTCCTTCGACGTCACCACATTGCTCGCCGGGTTCCAGCCGGTCTTCGAGACCCTCACCCCGGAACAGGTCAACGCCCTGTCCGAGGGCTTGATCCAGGCGTTCCAGGGCAATTCGGTGTCCTTGAGCTACACGGTCGCCGAGGTCGGCCGCCTCGCGGAGGACACGGCCAACCGGGACGTCGTGCTCGGCGCGATCATCAACAACCTGAGCGCGGTCATGCGCGACCTGTCGCGCCAGGGCGGCCAGCTGGGCACCGTCATCGAGTCGATGTCGGCGCTGATCGCCAACCTCAACTCGAACTCGGCGGCGTTCGGCAGTGCGGTGACCGACATCGGGCGCACCGCAAGCGGATTCGCCGACGTGCTGAGTGAGAGCCGACAGAGTCTGGCCGAGGCCGCCACGGACGGCCGGATCGCGACCAACACGCTGATCAGCAATGGCGCCAAACTCGATCGGATGGCGGTCGACGCGCCGATCTTCCTCGGTCATTTCCCGCTCGTGCTCGGTGAGGGCGCTTACTTGAACATCTATGCATGTGATCTCGACGTCGCGATCGGCGACGTCCTGCTACCGCCCGGGATCTTCAACAAGATCGGCGGCACGAATCACTCGGTGGTGTGCCGATGAGCTGGTTCCGCAGGAGTTTCCGTGACAACCGGCGCGTGTGGTTCGGCGTGATCGGCGCCGTGGTCATCGTCGCCCTGTTGCTCGGCGTGACCGCTCTCGCGACCGCGCATCTGGGCAAGAAGACCCTCACCGGCGACTTCGCCCAGGCCGGCGGTATCCGGCCGGGGGACAAGGTCCGCGTCGCCGGTATCGACGTCGGTGAGGTCACCGACACCGAACTCGCCGGACAGCACGTGGCCATCACCATGAAGGTCGACAGCGACGTCCGGGTGACGTCCAACGGTTCTGCCGAGATCAAGATGTCGACGTTGCTGGGTCAGCGCTACATCGATGTGTCGCTGGGGGATTCGCCGGAGGATGCACCCGACGGACACATCGCGAAGACCGCCGTGCCCTACGATCTCCAGCGCACCATCGAGGCGGGCGCGCCGATCCTGACCGGGATCGACGACCGGGCGCTCTCCGAGAGCATCCGCACCCTCAACCGGCAACTCGCCGGCGTGCCGGCGATCACCGAGCCGACCTTCGAGGCGCTCACCCAGATGTCGAAGGTCATCACCAATCGCAAGGACCAGATCAACCAATTGATCGCCGACACCAAGACGATCACCAACATCGTCAACGACAATCAGGCCCAGCTCGCCGTGATCGTGGGTCAGGGACGCGACCTGACCCAGAAGATCGTCGCGCGTGAAGAGCTGGTCACCCGGATGCTCGACGGCATCGCCGAACTCACCGAGCAGGCGACCGCGGTGGCCGGCGAGAACGCCAACCAGTTCGCGCCCATCATGGCGAACCTGAACACGATCACCCAGGGCCTGGAGAAAAACCGCAACAACCTCCGCAAGTTGCTGGAGATCCTCCCGGTCACCGCGCGCCTGACCAACAACGTCATCGGCGACGGGCCCTACGCGAACGGCTATCTGCCGTGGGGCATCTTCCCCGACAACTGGCTGTGCCTGGCCCGGGTGGTGGACGGATGCTGAGCGCGGAAACGATGAGCCCGGACACGACGGCAGGTACGACGATGCACGCCCACGGACTCCGCCGCCCGATCCTGCTGGTCGGGGTCGCGCTGCTCGGCATCCTCGGGCTCTCCGGCTGTTCGATGATCCCGGGGAGCTGGAAGGCGGCGGTCGGCCAGGCCATCGAGGTGACCGCCTACTTCGACAACGTCGCCGGGCTCTACGTGAGCAACGACGTCGCGGTCCTCGGCATGCCGGTCGGTCAGGTCACCGCGGTGGAACCGCAGGGCGAGCGCGTCAAGGTGACCATGACGATCGACAGCGACGTCCCCGTCCCGGCCGACGCCACGGCGGCGATCGTCAACACCTCGATCGTCACCACCCGCCACGTCGAGCTGTCACCCGCCTACGACGGCGGGCCGAAGCTCGAGGACGGGTCGGTCCTGAAGGAGACGAAGGCCCCGGTGTCGGTCGGCGAACTGTTCGACGCCATCGACGGTCTGGTGGTGGCACTCAAGGGTGAGGGAGAAGGACCCGGCCCGCTCGCGGAGATGATCGACATCACCTCCGGCATCGCCACCGGCAACGGCGAGGAGATCCGGGCGGCGCTCGACGAACTCGGCGGGGCGTCCGATGTGGTGGCGGGCAACAGCGATGCCCTCGTCGACATCCTCGAGACCATCGAGGGTCTGACCACCACCCTGGTGCAGAACTATCCGAAGATGACGGCGTTCTCCGAGTCGGTCAACCAGGTGTCGCAGCTGCTGGGAGACCAGGCGCCCGGTCTGCTCGCCACCCTGGCCAACCTGAATCAGACGCTGCAGAACACCACCGTGTTCCTGCAGAACAACACCAACACCATGTCGGTGTCGTTCGACCGGCTCGCCGCGCTGACCGCCAATCTCGGGGACTACTCGCGGCAGGTCGTCGAGACGGTCGACGTCGGCCCGCTGCTCTTCCAGAACCTGAGCAACTCGATCTCGGCCGAACAGGGAGCGTGGCGCGCGCAGGTGCTGCTCGACAAGACGCTCCTCGACAACGAACTCCTCGCCGAGTTCTGTGAGGCGATCAACCTGCAGAAGGACGGTTGCCGAACGGGCAAGCTCAAGGACTTCGGTCCCGACCTCGGTATCTACTCGGCGATGCTGGAGTTGACGAAATGAGAACGGCGACAATGGATTCGCTGAACCGTTCGGACGGTCCCGGGCGCCCTGTGCGATCCCCCGGCCGGGTCCGCCGAGGCGGGGTCATGGCGGTGCTGCTCGCGGCGCTCATTGGGCTCACCGGTTGCGGACTCCTCCCGAGTCTCACGGTGGAGCAGATCCCGCTGCCCGCACCGGGCGGCATCGGTGACTCGATCACGATCACCGCGAACTTCGCCAACGCGCTCAACCTGCCGGCGCAGGCGAAGGTGAAGCTGAACGGAACCGATGTCGGAGAGGTCACCGACCTCGTCGCCAAGGACTACACCGCCGTGGTGACCATGCAGGTCAGCAAGAAGACCAAGCTCCCGGTCGGGACCGGCGCCGAACTCCGCCAGGCCACACCGCTGGGCGACGTCTTCGTCGCCCTGCTGCCGCCGATCGAGGCGCGCGACGGTCTGATGGTGGACGGGGACACGCTCACCGGTCCGACGTCGGCCGCGGCGACGGTCGAGGATCTGCTGATCAGCATGAGCGGGGTCGTGGACAGCGGTTCGCTGAACTCGTTGACGATCATCCTCACCGAGCTGAGCAGCGCGGTCGCGACGAACCCGTCGGATCTCAACGGCGCGATCCGGGGCCTGACCACCGGTATCCGGAAGCTGAACCAGAGTTCGGCGGCGGTCGATCGGTCGCTGGCCGCCACGCGGGTGCTCAGCGGACAGCTCGCCGACGGGCGTGCGCAGATCATGGCGTCGATCAACAAACTGGGTCCGGCGCTCGAGTCGCTGAACGGGCAGATCGCCACGATCCTGACCACGCTGGACAAGACCCAGCAGGTCACCGCGGCCACCAACGACTTCCTCGACAGCGATCAAGACAACCTGGTCGAGATGCTGGGCCATCTGTCGACGGTGCTGGCCGGCCTCCGGCAGGCTGCCGGCCCACTCGGATCGCTGGCCGACAACCTGCACGAGCTCACACCGAAGTGGGTCAAGTCCACACCGGGTAGCGCGGCGGCGGTGTCGTCGAAGGTCTACTGGCTCAGCCCGGGTGTCGGCTTCGACTCGGCGAGCAGACTGCCCGAGATCCAGGACGTGGACGAGGGTTCGGCGGCGTTGCAGCAGACACTGACCCGTCTGCTGGCGCGGATCACGGGGACGAGGGGGTGTTGCGGATGAGCGGCATATTCGGTGTCCTACGCCGGAATTCGGTACTCGTGGGCAACATCGCCCTGGTACTGGTCATGGTCGTCGGACTCAGCTATCTCGCCCTGGGCATCCTGCGGTGGCAACCGTTCGCCGACAAGTACAAGCTCACCATCCAGTTCCCGATCTCCGGCGGTCTGCAGGAGACGTCTGGGGTCACGCTGCGCGGCGCGCGCATCGGCGACGTCGACACCGTTCGGGTGCAACCGGATTCGGTGGAGGTCGTCGTCACGGTCGAGGACCGGTACAAGATCAACCGCGACACCACTGTTGCGGCACTGGGTCTGTCGGCTGCGGGCGAGCAGTACGTCGACTTCCAGCCGGACACCTCCGATGGCCCCTACCTGGAGGACGGGGACGTCATCCGGGCCGACCAGACCGAGGTCACCGTGCCGTTCTCGCAGTTGCTCGAGTCCTCGCTGGAACTGATAAACCAGATCGATCCGGCGAAACTCCGTTCCGCCGTGGACAATCTGAAGATCGCCCTCTACGACGAGGACGGCATGAACGACCTGTCCGTCATCTTCGACTCCGGTGGCACGATCTTCGCGAAGCTGTACACCGCGCTGCCGGAGACCACCAAGTTCATCCAGAACGCGGGGACCATCTTCAAGACGACGGCGCAGATCCAGCCCGACCTCGGCACGACGGTGGCGGGGTTGAGTTCGCTGGTCAACTCGGCGGCTGCCTCCGACAGGGAACTCCGCGAGCTCCTCGACCGGGGTCCCTCACAGTTCACGAGCCTGGCCGGGTCGATCAACCAGTTGACGGATCCGATCACCGATGTGACGAAGCAATTCGTCGACATCGCCGAGCAGGGTGCGTTGCGTGCACCGGCGCTTGCGACGCTGTTCCCCGCGATCCGCGATGCCAGTGTCAAGAGCCTCACCATGTTCCACGACGGTGCGTGGTGGGCCTTCGGGTCGGTGTACCCGCGTCCGAGCTGCAACTACCCGGTGACGCCGCGGCGGCCGACGCAGATCCTCGAGCTGACCATCCCGACCAATCTGTACTGTGTGACCGAGGATCCGCGTCAGCAGATCCGTGGCTCGGCCAATGCGCCGCGGCCACCGGGCGACGACACCGCGGGACCGCCGCCGGGTTACGACCCGAACGCCCGTACCGTTCCGCTCGACAAGTGATGGGCCGCTCGACGACTGACGGCCACTCGACGACGACAGACAAGTTGTGTGACCTGTAGATGACTGACCGGAATGACCCAGATCGTACTGATACCGACGTGAATCCGACGGACGAGAAGGCCGACAGCACGTCGCCCGAGAGCGGGGCTGTCGCAGCCGATCACACCGATGGGGCGACGAGCGCGGAGGACACGAATGACGCCGGGACCGCGGCGACGCCGCGGGGGAAGTCGGCTCGACGGAGCGGAACCGGCACGGCGGCGAGCACGTCCAAGACCGACGGTGTCGACGCCTCCGGTGCCGCGGGTGACCCGTCGCCGGCAGCATCATCGAAGGCGGGTTCGGATCGCCGCGAGATCTCGTTCACGGTCACCGGCGGCGGGATCAAGAAGGTTCTCGCCGCCATCGTCGCGGTTGCTCTCATCGCGCTGGTGGCGTTCTTCGGCTGGCGCGCCTACGACCTCCAGCAGGAGGCCGACGCCTTCGCCGATTCCAAGGCGGCTTCGGCCGACTTCGTCACGAAGCTCGTGACGACACTCAACGCCGACAACGCGGGCAATTCGAAGGAACTGCTGGGTCCGCTGTCGACGGGGGAGTTGCGCAACCGCCTCGAGCAGGAACGGGCCGACACCGAGGCCAATGTGGAGTCCCTCAACATCGAGGTGTCCTCGACGATCAGTGTGGTCGCCGTCGAGACCGCCGATGCCGACACCGCCAAGACCGTGGTGATGGCAGAGGTGACCGGCCGCAGCGTCAAGTTGCCCAGCGGCGGAACCAGCCTGATGGTCTTCCGTCTGGACCTGAGCAAGGAAGACGGCAAGTGGCTGGTGTCCGAGGTCGACGGCCCGCCGGGGAGCCCCAGCGGTCAGATCGATCCGTCGCAGTCGCTGCCCGGCACCCCAGCCTTCGCCGGCACCCCAGCCTTCGCCGGCACCACAGCCCGCGCCGGGCGGCTGATCCGGGCCGACAC
>NZ_JAMBDT010000119.1:0-14184 GCF_025143765.1 Gordonia sp. p3-SID1431 | reverse complement strand
GTCACATCAGGGCTTCGACGAGGAGGTCCTGCATCACCGTGAGCCAGTGGTAGACGTCGAGATGCGCCGCATGCGGGTGGTCGGGCGGCAACTGCTCGGGCGTGTCCTCGGAGATCCCGAGCATCGCGCCGAGTGCCAGTCGCACGTCGTTGAGCGAGGTGAGCCACGCCGCGGCCTCGTCGGGAGTCAGGGCGAAGTCCCCGCCCCCGGCCGGCAGGGTGTCGAGCAACACCCGGGCGGCGCCCAGCTTGGCGTCGATGATCTGTGGTTCGTGAACGCTCCGCAGCGCCGAGTTCAGTTCGCCGTTGACGACCTCGGCGGAGAGTTCGTCGTCCTGGTCGGGCCGGTGGAAATCCGGGAGGAGACGGCCCAGGGTCACATCGTCGGGTGCCTGCGAGTGCCCGACGTCGATACCGGTCAGCCTCGCGAGGTCGTCGCGGGGTGCGGAATCGGCTCGTTCGGTGAGCAATTCGCACATCGACGTGACCATCGACGCGAGCAGCTCTGCTTCGTGCGCGTCGAGTTGCGATGCGATGCGCATCTGCTCGCCGCGCCCCTTGCGTTTCCAGGTGCGCACGCGTCTCAGTGTGCCTGCCGCGCCGCGAAGGCCGCCCGACCGGTTCGGAGTCGTCCGCGGCCGGTCCCGGTCACGAATCCCGCTGCATCGTCGCCCACAGCCCCGCGGCGTGCAGCTTCGCGACGTCGGCCTCGACCTTTTCTCGGTCCCCGGAGGAGACCACTGCCCTGCCCTCGGTGTGGACCTGCATCATCAGTTCGTTGGCGCGGGACTCGGAGTAGCCGAAGATCTTCTGGAAGACGAAGGTGACGTACCGCATCAGATTGACCGGGTCGTCCCACACGATCGTCATCCAGGGCTTGTCGAGTCCCGCCGCGCCGTCGGCGACCTCTGGTTCGGCAACCGCCGTACCGCCGGGGGTAGCCTCGTGCGCACGAGTTTCGTCAGGCGCCATGAGGACAGGGTAGGCGATTGTGAGCAACGACAACACCGCGCTGCTGACCGATCAGTACGAACTGACGATGGTCGCGGCGGCACTTCGCCACCCGGTTGCGCACCGCCAGTGCGCATTCGAGGTCTTCGCGCGCCGCCTCCCCGACGGCCGGCGCTATGGCGTGGTGGCCGGAACCGGCCGCGTTCTGGACGAGCTCGCGGCGTTCCGGTTCGGCGACGAGGAGATCGCCGTGGTCGAGCGATTCCTCGACGCGGACACGGTGGCCTGGCTGCGGGACTATCGGTTCTCCGGTGACATCGACGGTTACCGGGAGGGCGAACTCTACTTCCCCGGTTCGCCGATCCTCACCGTCCGCGCCCCCTTCGCGGAGGGGGTCCTGCTCGAGACGCTGATCCTCTCGATCCTCAACCACGACAGCGCGATCGCGTCGGCCGCGGCCCGAATGGTCAGCGCGGCCGGGTCGCGCCCGATCATCGAGATGGGCTCGCGGCGCACCCATGAGCGCGCCGCGGTCGCCAGTGCGCGCGCCGCCTACATCGCCGGTGTCGCCGCCACCTCGAACCTCGAGGCGGCCCGGAGCTTCGGCGTGCCCAGTGCCGGCACCGCCGCCCACGCCTTCACCCTCGGTTTCACCGGTCCGGACGGGCCCGACGAGAAGGCCGCGTTCGCCGCGCAGATCGAGGCCCTCGGGATCGGTACCACGCTGCTGGTCGACACCTACGACATCACCCAGGGCGTGCGCAACGCCATCGAGGTGGCCGGCCCCGGACTCGGTGCCGTGCGCATCGACTCCGGCGACCTCGGGGTGCTGGCGCGCCAGGTCCGCGCGCAACTCGACGACCTGGGCGCGACGGAGACGAAGATCGTCGTGTCGGGTGATCTCGACGAGTACGCGATCGCCTCGCTGCGCGCCGAGCCGGTCGACACCTACGGCGTCGGGACATCCCTGGTCACCGGCAGCGGGGCGCCGACGGCGGGGATGGTCTACAAACTCGTCGAGGTCGACGGCCTGCCGGTGGCCAAACGGGCGAGTCACAAGGAGTCGCGCGGCGGCGCCAAGTCCGCCGTGCGGGCGGCCCGGTCGAGCGGCACGATCGTCGAGGAGATCGTGTATCGCGCCGACGGCACCCGCCCCGCGCCGGACGGGCTCGGTATCCGGGACCTGCAGATCCCGCTCGTCCGCGGTGGGACGCCCGTGGCGTCGCTGCCCACTCTCACCGATGCCCGCACGCACCTCGCGGCCGGCTTGGTGAGCTTGCCCTGGGAGGGTCTCGGCCTGTCCCATGGAGATCCCGCGGTGCCGACCCGCTACGAGCTCGGCTGACCGCACCCCGACGCCCGGAACCGATGTCCCCCGACGACAGGAGAATTGGATGAGCGCCGAACGCAACGACGGCACCCGTCCCGCCGACGCGCTGATCGTCGTCGACGTGCAGAACGACTTCTGCGAGGGCGGCGCCCTCGGGGTGAACGGCGGCGCCGCGGTCGCGCGGGCGGTCACGTCGATCCTCGACGAATACCGGACCGTCGTCGCGACCCGCGACTATCACATCGACCCCGGTGCGCACTTCTCCGACGACCCCGATTACGTCGACACCTGGCCACCGCACTGCCGCGTCGGCACCGACGGTGTAGCGTTCCACCGCGAATTCGACGCCGCGGCGGCACACGAGGTCTTCTCCAAGGGCGAGTACAGCGCCGCATACTCCGGCTTCGAGGGCGCGGCCGCCGACGGCTCCACCCTCGCCGTGTGGTTGCGGGAACGGAAGGTGAAGTCGGTCGACATCGTCGGCATCGCCACCGACCACTGCGTGCGGGCAACCGCGCTCGACGCCGTGGAGGCCGGTTTCAGCACCCGCGTGCTCCTCAACTTCACCGCCGGTGTCGCGCCCGAGACGACGTCGAAGGCACTCTCGGCGCTGCGGCAGGCGGGTGTCGAACTCGTGGGCGACCTGCTCTATGACGGGTCGAATCGGACCGGGTAGCAGCGCCGCGGTCCCGACCACGATCCCGATCTCGACAGCGGGAACCGACCGGGCCCGCGATACGTCTGAAAGAACACCGTTCCCGCGCACGGCGAACCCAGCAAGGACAACCGGAACACACCTCATGCCCAACACACCCCCGGTGACCGACCTGCTCGACGCGGCGGTCACCGCACTCGGCGGTCGCCGCCGCGACGGTCAGGTCGCGATGGCCTCCGCGGTCGCGCATGCCATCGACACCGGCGAGCATCTCGCGGTCCAGGCCGGCACCGGCACCGGCAAGTCGCTGGCCTACCTCGTGCCGGCCATCCGGCACGCCGTCGAGAGCGGCCGCACCGTCGTGGTGTCCACCGCGACGATCGCGTTGCAGCGCCAGCTCATCGAGCGCGATCTCCCCCGCCTGGCCAAGGCGCTGAAGAAGCCGATCGGCCGCGAGCCCACCTTCGCGATTCTCAAAGGGCGCGGAAACTATCTGTGCCTGAACAAGATCCACTCCGGTACCGCCGACGAGCCGGACACCGAGCTGTTCGACCCGTTCGAGCTGTCGCGCACCGGCCGGGAGGTCACGCGCCTGCGGGAGTGGAGCAGCGAGACCGAGACCGGCGACCGGGACGACCTCGTCCCCGGCGTCTCCGACCGGTCGTGGCGACAGGTCAGCGTCACCGCCCGCGAGTGCCTGGGCGCGGCCAACTGCTCCTACGGCGAGGACTGCTTCGCCGAGCAGTCCCGCCGCCGGTCCGGGAAGGTCGACGTGGTGGTGACCAACCACGCGCTGCTGGCCATCAACGCCACGAGCCCGGCCAACGTCTTGCCCGAGCACGACGTCGTGGTCATCGACGAGGCCCACGAGCTCGTCGACCGGATGACCTCGGTGGCCACCGACGAACTGTCGGCGGCCTCGGTGGCGCTCGTCGCGCGCCGGTGCGGGAAGCTCGTCGACGAGGAGACCGCCGACGCCCTCCTGGGCGCCGGTGAACAGCTGGGCGAATTGCTCGACAACGCACCGATGCGCCAGTGGACCGGCCTGCCGTCCGACGCCACCGCTGTCCTCGTGATGCTCCGGGACCGGCTGTGGCAGGCGCGCACCGCGATCGGACCGGTACGGATGGCCGGCGCCGACGACGGCGCGGCGGCCGCCCGCTCGGCGGCCCTGACCTCACTCGAGGACATGCACGACACCGTCGTCCGCGTACTCGGTGCGTTCGACGAACCCGACGAGGCGAAGCGGCGCGACGTCGTGTGGGCGTCACTGGACACCTCACGCCGCGGGGCCGAGCCCCGGCCCATCCTGCACATCGCACCCCTGTCGGTCG
Source organism: Gordonia sp. p3-SID1431 (assembly GCF_025143765.1). Lineage (NCBI taxonomy): Bacteria > Bacillati > Actinomycetota > Actinomycetes > Mycobacteriales > Gordoniaceae > Gordonia > Gordonia sp. p3-SID1431. Next base: position 9,915 of record NZ_JAMBDT010000119.1, on the reverse strand, counting down.
GCGGCCTGCTCCGGGCCTCCCTGTTCGCCGACGCCACGGTCATCCTGACCTCGGCGACCCTCACGATCGGCGGCTCCTTCGACGCCCTCGCCGCGACCTGGGGACTCCCGGCGTCGGGGCGCGGGACCGACCGTCCGGTGACAGACGAGACGAGCCCCGCAGCGGGGTCTAGCACAGCCGACGTCACCGCCAGCGGGAAGGCGGTCCCGTCCGATTCGGGTTCGGCACGCTGGACCGGCCTCGATGCCGGCTCGCCCTTCGACTATCCGCGGTCGGCGATCCTCTACGTCGCACGTCACCTCCCCCGACCCGACCGCTCGGGCATCTCGTCGCGGACGATGGACGAGATCGCCGAGCTCGTGAACTCCGCCGGCGGACGCACGCTCGGTCTGTTCTCCTCGATGCGCGCGGCGCGCGAAGCCGCCGACGCGATCCGCGACCGCACCGACCACCCGGTGCTGTGCCAGGGCGACGACACGACGTCCACCCTCGTCCGGCGGTTCGCCGACGACCCGGCGACCTGCCTGTTCGGCACCTTGTCCCTGTGGCAGGGGGTCGACGTGCCGGGCCCGTCGTTGAGCCTCGTGCTCATCGACCGCATCCCCTTCCCTCGTCCCGACGATCCGCTGCTGACCGCCCGGCAACGTGCGGTCGATGCGCGCGGCGGCAACGGATTCCTGTCGGTGGCGGCCAACCACGCCGCACTGCTGCTCGCCCAGGGTGCCGGCCGCCTGCTGCGTTCGGTCGACGACCGCGGGGTCGTCGCGGTCCTCGACTCCCGACTGGCCACGGCGGGGTACGGCGGCTATCTGCTCGCGTCCCTGCCCCCGATGTGGCGTACCACCGACCCCGCGGTCGTCCGTTCGGCCCTGACCCGATTGACCGATCCCGCCCGTTCGGTGGGCTGACCTCGACCGACCCCGCCGCGCCCGGCCCGCCCGACACGGCGGGCGATCCATGACAAGACAATCCCGTCCGCGGGGCACTAGGTTGGGTACCGGTGATACCAACGAAGGCGAGACCGACAGCGCACCCCGGCCACTCACGGGAGCTGACGACAGGAGGCTCCACGTGATCGGGCGCATGGGTATCGACGACATCGCACCCCTTGTGTCGGCGGGCCAGCAACCTGCCAAAGCCGTTGTGGGAGAATACTTTCCGGTCAGCACCACGGCCTGGCGCGAAGGACACGACGCGCTCGGCGTCACACTGCACGTCGAGGCCCCGCGACGCGGGCCGTTCGATGTGCGGATGGTCCCCGCGCCGGAACCGGACACCTTCAACGCAGCCTTCGTTCCCGACGCCGTCGGATTCTGGTCGTACCGGATCGAGGCCTGGAGCGACCCCTACGCCACGTGGCGTTCGGCCGTTCTGACGAAGCTCGACGCCGGGCAGGGCGCCGCCGACCTCGCCAACGACATCGAGACCGGCGCGCGGGTACTGGACACCGCAGCCGACCTGGTCGCCGGTGATGACCGAGAACTCCTGCTCGACGCCGCGCGCCAGCTCCGCGCACGTCGTCGCCGCGTCGAGAACCGGGTGGGTCTGGCGGTCTCCGACGAGGTCGTCGAACTGCTGACCGCCCATCCCGTCCGGGAGCTCGTCACCAAGAGCCGTACCTACCGGGTGTGGGTCGATCGCAAGCGCGCACTGTTCGGCTCGTGGTACGAACTGTTCCCGCGCTCGACCGGCGGCTGGGACGGTGAGGGCAATCCCGTCCACGGCACGTTCCTCACCGCCGCCCAGGATCTGCCGCGCGTCGCGGACATGGGCTTCGACGTCGTCTACCTGCCGCCGATCCACCCGATCGGCGAGATCAACCGCAAGGGCCCCAACAACACCCTCGTCGCGGGACCCGAGGATGTCGGTTCGCCGTGGGCCATCGGATCATCCGACGGCGGGCACGACGCCATCCATCCCCTCCTCGGCACCGAGGAGGACTTCGAGTACTTCGTCGGCCGGGCTCGCGAACTCGGCCTCGAGGTCGCTCTCGATCTGGCCCTGCAGTGCGCACCGGATCATCCGTGGGCGCTCGAGCATCCGGAGTGGTTCACCACCCAGCCCGACGGCACCATCGCGTTCGCGGAGAACCCGCCGAAGAAGTACCAGGACATCTACCCGCTGAACTTCGACAACGACCGCAACGGCATCTACCGTGCGGTCCTCAAAGTCGTCCTGCACTGGGTCGGGCTCGGAGTCGACATCTTCCGCGTCGACAATCCGCACACCAAGCCGCCGAACTTCTGGGAGTGGCTGATCAGTGAGGTGAAGAAGCGGCACCCCGACGTTCTCTTCCTCTCCGAGTCCTTCACGCGGCCGGCGCGGCTCTACGGCCTCGCCCGGCTCGGCTTCAGCCAGAGCTACACCTACTTCACCTGGAAGACGCTGAAGTGGGAGCTCGAGCAGTTCGGCCGGGAGATCGCCGACCACGCCGACGAGGCCCGCCCCAACCTCTTCGTCAACACCCCCGACATCCTGCACGAGAGTCTCCAGCACGGCGGTCCGGGCATGTTCGCACTGCGCGCCGCGCTCGCCGCGACCCTGGCCCCGACATGGGGTGTCTACAGCGGATACGAGCTGTACGAGCACGTCGCCGTGACCGAGGGCAGCGAGGAGTACCTCAATTCGGAGAAGTACGAGCTGCGGCCCCGTGACTACAAGGCGGCGGCGAGCCGCGGCGAGTCGCTCGAGCCGTGGATCACCTCGCTGAACGAGATCCGGCGCCGGCACCCCGCACTGCAGCAGCTGCGCAACATCCATTTCCACCATGTCGACAACCCGTCGCTGATCGCCTACTCGAAGATCGACCCGGTGTCGGGCGACCGGGTCATCGTGGTGATCAACCTGAACCCGTTCGGCCCCGAGGACTCCACGGTGTGGCTCGACCTGCCGAAGCTCGGCTTCGAGTGGTACGACCGCTTCCCCGTCCGCGACGAGGTCTCCGGCGAGGAGTACTGGTGGGGCCAGGACAACTACGTCCGGCTCGAGCCATGGCGGGCGGTGGCGCACATCCTCGCCCTACCGCCCCTCGAACCTGTTGCCGCACAACAGCTCGCCTATCGGATCCAGTGAGGTATCAGTGACCGATCGCACCGATCCGCCAGACCTGCCCGACCCCTACGCCACCGACCACGACCTCCGTCGGCTCGCGGCGCAGACCCATCCCGATCCACACGCCTTCCTCGGCGCCCACGACGCGCCCGGCGGCGCGACGATCCTGCGCACCCTGCGCCCGAACGCGATCTCGGTGTCGGCGGTCATCGGCGGTGTCGATCATCCGATGACCCGCCAGACCGACGACCTCTGGGTGGTCACCGTACCGATGGCCGACCTCATGGATTACCGGTACCGCGTCGTCTACCCCGATTCGAGTGGCGGCACCTCGGAATTCGTCGTCGCCGACGGTTACCGGTTCCTGCCGAGCCTCGGCGACGTCGACATCCATCTGTTCAGCGAGGGCCGCCACGAGGAACTGTGGAACGCCCTCGGTGCGCGGGTCACGTCGTACACGACCACCGACGGCGAGGTGCACGGCACCGCCTTCTCCGTGTGGGCGCCGAATGCCCACGGTGTCACCGTGATCGGCGATTTCGATGACTGGACCGGGCGGGTTGCACCGATGCGCAAGGTCGGGGTCAGCGGCGTGTGGGAGGTCTTCATCCCCGACGTCGGCGACGGGACCCACTACAAGTTCCGCGTCCATGGCGCCGACGGCGTCATCCGCGACAAGGCCGACCCCATGGCCTTCCGCACCAGCACGCCCCCGGCAACCGCGTCCCGGGTCACCGTGTCCGAGCACGTCTGGACCGACGACGCGTGGATCGCGCGCCGGGAACGGTCCGCGCCCGAACGTGAGCCGATGAGCGTCTACGAGGTCCACCTCGCCTCCTGGCGTCAGGGCCTCGGCTACCGCGAACTCGCGCACGAGCTGGCCGATTACGCCGTCGAGAAGGGCTTCACCCACGTCGAGTTCCTGCCCGTCGCCGAGCACCCGTTCGGCGGCTCCTGGGGTTACCAGGTCACGTCGTACTACGCGCCGACGGCACGCTTCGGAACGCCCGACGACTTCCGCTACCTCGTCGACCACCTCCACTCCCGGGACATCGCCGTGATCGTCGACTGGGTGCCGGCCCACTTCCCCAAGGACGACTGGGCGCTCGCCCGATTCGACGGCACCCCGCTGTACGAGCACGCCGATCCGATGCGCGGCGAGCAGCTCGACTGGGGCACCTACGTCTTCGATTTCGGCCGGCACGAGGTCCGCAACTTCCTCGTCGCGAACGCCCTGTTCTGGTTCAGCGAGTTCCACATCGACGGTCTCCGCGTCGACGCGGTGGCCTCGATGCTCTACCTGGACTACTCACGACCGGCCGGGCAATGGCGCCCCAATGTGCACGGCGGTCGTGAGAACCTGGAGGCGGTGCAGTTCCTCCAGGAGACCAATGCGACTGTGCACAAACATTTCCCGGGCGTGATCACGGTGGCCGAGGAGTCGACCGCATGGCCGGGCGTGACCCGCATGACCGATCTCGGCGGGCTGGGCTTCAGCTTCAAGTGGAACATGGGCTGGATGCACGACACCCTCGACTACCTGTCCCGCGATCAGATCCACCGCAGCTTCCACCACCACGAGATCACCTTCTCGCTGGTGTACGCGTGGAGCGAGAATTTCGTGCTGCCGCTCTCCCACGACGAGGTCGTACACGGCAAGGGCACCCTGTGGACGCGCATGCCGGGCGATTCGTTCGCCAAGGCCGCGGGAGTGCGCGTCTACCTCGCCTACATGTGGTCCCACCCCGGCAAGCAACTGCTGTTCATGGGACAGGAGTTCGGGCAGACCGGCGAATGGGCCGACAACCGGAGCCTGGACTGGCATCAGCTGGAGGGCTGGGAGGGCGAACTGCACTCCGGCATCTCGGCCCTCGTCACCGACCTGAACCGGATCTACCGGTCCCGGCCGGCGCTGTACACCCAGGACATCGATCCCCTGGGTTACGAGTGGATCGACGCCAACGACACCGCCAACAACGTCATCAGTTTCCTCCGGTACGGCGCCGACGGATCGGTCGTCGCGTGCCTGTTCAACCTGAGCGGCTCCGACCGCGCCGATTATCAGGTCGGGTTGCCCTCGGCCGGTGTCTGGGACGAGATCCTCAACACCGATGCCGACGCCTACAGCGGCGCCGGACGCGGCAACATGGGGTCGGTCACGGCGGACGGGCCGTCGTATCACGGACGTCCCGTGTCGGCTCGGGTCATGCTGCCCGCCAACTCGGCGATCTGGCTGGCGCCGCGGGAGTAGTGGTGTGTTTCGGAATCAGTCGCCTGGTTCCGAAACACACCACTCAGACTGCCCGCGGCAGTGGCCTCAACCCGTCAGTAGAGGGCGCTGGCGAGCTTGCGCCGGGCGCTCACGACGAACTGCTCGGCGGGATCGAAGAGTTCGAACAGCTCGAGCAGCCGGGTGCGCGCCCGGGTGCGCTCCTCCCCCGCGGTCACGCGCACGACATCGATGATGCGGTCGAACGCGGCTTCGGGCTGTTGGTTGAGCAGCAGGACGTCCGCGGCCGCGAGCTGCGCATCGACGTCACGCGGGGACGCCGTCTCCACGATGGCGGGATCGTGCGCCTGCGCCCGCAGGATGAACTCGAGGTTCCGCGCGGCGGACACCGCTTCGAGGTTCTCCGGCTCGGCCTCGGCGATCGCCCGGTAGTCGGCGAGTGCGCCGTCGAAGTCGCCGTCGTTCAGCTTCGTCTCGGCGGCGACCAGCCTCGGGTCCTCGGGCTCCGGCTCGGGTGCGGGCCCGTCGGGAACGCCCGGGAGGATGTCGCCGATCTGGGCGAAGATGTCGTCGATCCACTGGGTGATCTCGGCCTCGGAGCGCACCCCGTTGAAGGCGGTCACCGGCTGTCCCTGCACGATCGCGACGACCATCGGGATCGACTGCACCCGAAACGCCTGTGCGATACGGGGATTGGCGTCGACGTCGACCTTCGCCAGCACCCAGCGCCCGCCCGACTGCGCGGCGAGCCGTTCGAGGACCGGCGACAACTGCTTGCACGGCCCGCACCATTCCGCCCACAGGTCGATGACCACGAGCTGCTGCATCGACCGGTTGAGCACCTCGGCCTCGAACGTCTCCTCGGTGACGTCGAGGACCGCGGTCGCCGCGGTTCCCGCACCGGCGGCCGGCGATTGCCCGCCCTCGGCGGGCGGCTCACCGGGCGCGGCAGGTCGTGCTGCGGCCTGCGACTGGGCCCGTTGCGCTTGTGCGCGTTCGGCTTCGGCCCGCTCCTTGAGTACGCCGAGATCCACCGCGCCGGACATGGCCATGGCTGCTGCCGCCTGCTGTCGGGCCGCGGCGGCGGCCTGCTGACGATTGGTTGGTCGCGTCACCCCTCCAGTGTGTCACGACCGCCCACGCGGAATCAGATGACGTCGGGCGAACGCGTTCCGTCCGGTGCGGCGGTGCGCGTGCGGTCCGGACGAACGACCGGCGCGAGAAAGACGGCAAGGACGAGTGCCGCCACGGCCGCGAGCAACCCGGTGTTCAGCGAGGTCCGGCTGCTGATGAAGCCGACGACCGCGGGACCGGCGAGCATGCCGAGATAGCCGCATCCGACGACGGCGGAGATCGTCCGGCCGCTCGACTCCCCCGACAGATTGCCCGCCGCGGTGAAGATCTGCGGGATCAGCCCCGCCAGACCCAGTCCGAACACGCCCCATCCCACGATGGCGAGCGCGGGTACGGGCGAGAGCACCGCGATCAGGATCCCGGCGGTGCCGAGCAGGCCGCCGTAGCGGACGACCGCCACCGGACCCACCGACCCGACGACCGGGTCGATCACGAAGCGCGCAATGGTCATCGTCGCGCTGAACGCGCCGAACGCGATGGCGCCGACGGCTTCGGCGGAACCGAAGGTCTCGACCACGTGCAGTGCACTCCAGTCGTAGGCGGTGCCCTCGGCGAGCATGAGGGCGAACGCGACCACCGCCAGCAGCACCAGGCGGCGCCGGTCCACGGTGTGCCACCACTTCCCGGACGCGGGGCCGTCGGTGTCTGCACCGCGTGCACTCGCATCGTCGGTCCCCACCTCGTCACCGGCCAGACCGCGCGCGTTCCACGCCACGACGCCGATGCCGGCCGCCGCGGCGCAGGCCACGGTGAGGACGACACCGACGTCGGCCCACAGGGTTGCCGCGACCACTCCCGAACCCACGAGACTGCCCGCCGAGAAGAACCCGTGGAACGACGACATGATCGGTCGGCCGTAGGCCCGTTCGACCACGACCGCCTGCGCGTTCATCGACACGTCCAGGCAACCGTTGGCGAATCCGAAGGCGACGAGCGCGGCGGCGAGCGTCAGGGCGTCGGCGGCGAGCACCGGGGCGACGATGACCGCCGACAGCAGCAGCGCGGCACCGATCGTCACCGGGCGGGACCCCCGACGGTCGATCAGACGGCCGCAGACCTGCATGCCGACGAACGCCGACGCGCCGAGCAACAGCAACAGTCCGCCGAGTTGGTCGTGATCGACTCCGGTGCGCGCACTGATGACCGGGATGTGGGCCACCCACATCGCGGCGAGAAACCCGTTGAGCGCGAAGATCGCCCCGACGCTGCGACGGGAGCGCCGGAGCGTCGGGGCGATCGAAGGCGGGATCGGGGCGGTCAGGCCGTGGCCTGCCTGGGCGCGCGGTCGGTGGACAGTTCGGCGAGATGGCCGTTACGGCGCGCCCACCACTCGAACACGATCGTGCCGAACGGCGGGAGGCTCGAGACCAGCGCCAGCAGGGTGACGATCGGGATTCCGATCCGCCGCGAACCCGCCGGCAGCTCCCACTTCACCGCGTTCCACTTGAGCTGCATCGCCGTGATCAGGGCGACGACCACGAAGATCACGAAGACGATCCCGTGGATCATGCCCGGCTTGGCGATGGCCTCGTCGTCGTCGTTGACCCGCTTGACGACCATGGCGACCAGCAGGACCGCCCAGGTGATCGCCTCGGCGACGGCGACGAACCGGAAGCGCTTGGCGGGAGTGGTCAGGTCGAAGAATGACAGCATGGCCCTCATTGTGCCGAATCGGACAGCAAACTACTACAAGATGTCGTAGACATCTCGTTCGTTCAGGACTTCGGAACCCGGATGATCAGCGCGTCACCCTGGCCGCCGGCTCCACAGAGCGCGGCTGCACCGACGCCACCGCCCCGCCGCTTGAGCTCGAGCGCGACATGCAGCGCGACGCGCGCCCCGGAGGTCCCGATCGGGTGTCCGACGGCGATCGCACCACCGTTGACATTGACGATCTCGGGATCGACGCCGAGCTGCTTGGTCGAGGACAGCCCGACCGCCGCGAAGGCCTCGTTGATCTCGATGAGGTCCAGGTCCGCGGGTGCGATGCCCTCGCGGTCACAGGCCTTGACGATCGCATTGGCCGGCTGCGCCTGCAGGCTGGAGTCCGGGCCGGCGACGACGCCGTGGGCGCCGATCTCGGCCAGCCACGTGACGCCCAGTTCCTCGGCCTTGGCCTTGCTCATCACCACGACGGCCGCCGCGCCGTCGGAGATCTGCGACGAGTTGCCCGCGGTGATCGTGCCGTCCTTGCGGAAGGCCGGCCGCAGCCCGGACAGCGAGTCCACGGTGGTGTTGGCGCGAATCCCCTCGTCCTCGGCGAACTCGATCGGGTCGCCCTTACGCTGCGGGATGGACACCGGCACGACCTCGTCGTCGAAGACGCCGTTCTTCCACGCGGCTGCGGCGAGCCGGTGGCTCCGTGCCGCGAACTCGTCCTGTTGCTCACGGGTGAACCCGTCGGCGTCGTTGCCCTGCTCGGTCAGCGCCCCCATCGGCTGATCGGTGAAGGCGTCGAAGAGCCCGTCGAACGCCATGTGGTCGACGAGTTCGGTGTTGCCGTACTTGAAGCCGCCGCGGCTGTTGGGCAGGAGATGCGGCGCCTGGGTCATCGACTCCTGGCCGCCGGCGACGACGACGTCGAACTCGCCGGCCCGGATGAGCTGATCGGCCAGCGCGATCGCGTCGATGCCCGACAGACACATCTTGTTGATGGTCAGGGTCGGGACGTCCCAGCCGATGCCGGCCTTGATCGCGGCCTGGCGGGCGGGCATCTGACCGGCCCCCGCGGTCAGCACCTGGCCCATGATCACGTACTCGACCTCGGATGCCGGAACGCCGGCCCGCTCGAGTGCGCCCTTGATGGCGACCGCGCCGAGATCGACCCCGCTGAAGTCCTTCAGGGAGCCCAGCAGGCGGCCGAAGGGGGTGCGTGCGCCGGCGACGATGACCGTGGTCTTGTCGGCAGTCGAAGTCATGAGGGAACCTCCGGGAAGTGTCTGGATAGGGGGCCAACCGAGCGCCCGCTCTGTGCGCTCAACACCTCAACGCTACCGTTGTCCCATGTCTTCCTCAGCAACGGACCCCAGCGCCACCGCACTCATCTCCGACCTGATCGTCGCCATCGATCACGTCGGCATCGCCGTCCCCGATCTCGACTCCGCCAAGGAGTGGTACGCCACCCACCTCGGGTTCGAGACGCTGCATCAGGAGACGAACGCCGAGCAGGGCGTCGAGGAGGCCATGGTCGGCCCGGCCGGCGGCACCGGTGCGGTCATCCAGTTGCTCGCCCCGCTCGACGAGTCGTCGACGATCGCCAAGTTCATCGACCGCAACGGTCCCGGGCTCCAGCAGCTCGCCGTGCGGGTGACCGACGTCGACGCGGTCACGGCACGACTCACCGAAGCCGGCGTCCGGGTCCTCTACCCCGCCGCGAAGCGGGGCACCGCGGACTCCCGCATCAACTTCGTCCACCCCAAGGACGCGGGCGGCGTGCTGCTCGAACTCGTGGAACCCGCCGCCACCGCACACTGATCCGCCGCAACGGCCGAAAACCGTTG
>NZ_JAMBDT010000118.1:0-14744 GCF_025143765.1 Gordonia sp. p3-SID1431 | reverse complement strand
CCCATGACGCTGAAGAAGCTGGAGCTCTCGGTCGGCGAGCTGGCCCAGCGAGCTGGGATCGCCCCGTCGGCGGTCCGCTTCTACGAGGACCAGGGCCTGATCTTCAGCCGGCGCACCTCCGGGAACCAGCGCCGGTATCACCGGGCGATGCTGCGGCGCGTCGCATTCATCCGCGCGTCGCAGGTCGCCGGGATTCCGCTGTCGGTCATCGGCGAGGTGCTCGCCGAACTGGGCGACCACGAGTCGCCCCCGAAGTCGATGTGGGAAGCGGCGTCGAAACGCTGGATGGACGACATCAACCAACGCATCGCACTGCTCGAGAACATGCGGGACATGATCGGGTCCTGCGTGGGTTGCGGTTGCCTGTCGCTCGGGGAGTGCCATCTCCTCAACCCCGGCGACGAACTGAACAATCTCGGCCCGGGGCCGCGGCGACTCCTCACCGAGCAGTAGCCGTCTCCGCCAGTTGCGATGTCGGGGAGCAGAACAGGCGGCGGTACTGTTGGCCCATGGCTCGACCGTCGCGCGTGGCGCTGGCTCTGGGAAGTGGCGGCGCCCGCGGTTACGCGCACATCGGGGTGATCGCCGAACTCGAGGCGCGGGGGTTCGAGATCGTCACCGTCGCCGGCTCGTCGATGGGTGCTCTCGTCGGCGGGTTGTATTGCGCGGGGAAACTCGACGACTACGTGGACTGGATCTCGGGTCTGTCCCAGCTCGACGTCGTCCGGTTGCTCGACGTCTCGCTGACCAAGCCGGGCGTCATCGGGGCCGAGCGGATCCTGCTGCGGGTGCGGGAGATCCTCGGAGACACCGCGATCGAGGACCTGCCCGTCCCGTTCACCGCGGTCGCCACCGATCTGAACGCCGGCCGCGCGGTCTGGTTCCAGCGCGGTGTCCTCGCCGACGCCCTGCGTGCGTCGATCGCGATCCCGGGCGTCATCAGCCCGCACGAGCACGGTGGGCGGCTGCTGGCCGACGGCGGGATTCTCGACCCGCTGCCGGTGGCGCCCACCTCGACGGTGCCCAGCGATGTGACCATCGGCGTCATCATCGGTTCCGACGGTGGCCCGGAAGCGGGCGCCACGCGCGAACAGAAGGCCAGGGGACTGCTGCGGCGCAACGTGGCGCCGATCCTCGACAACGAGTTCATCCGCGCGGTCCGCGACCGGCTCGGCCACGAGATGCCCTCGGAGGAGGCAGCGGCGTCCGATGCGGCGGTGGCCGCCACCGGTGGCGACGCCGTCGCGGTCGATGCCGCGGCCGAGCCCGGCTCCGTCCCGTCCGCCGAACGGGTGGCGCCCGCGTTCGGCGTCGACGAACCGGCCCGGATGGGACGCGTGGAGGTGCTGAGCCGGTCGCTCGACATCATGCAGGAGGCCCTGACCCGCTACCAGGTCGCCGGCTATCCGCCCGACGTGCTGATCCGGGTACCCCGCCGGACGGTCCGCACGCTCGACTTCCACAAGGCCTCGGAGATGATCGAGCTCGGCCGGACCCTCACCGCGCGGGCCCTCGACGACCTCCCCGAGCTGCCATGAGGCAGATCCCCCGCGGCATCTGGGTGCTGCTGTCGGCGAACGTCGTCATCGCACTCGGATACGGGTTCATCGCGCCCGCGCTGCCGACCTTCGCCCGCACCTTCAACGTCTCGTTCACCGCCGCGACCGCGGTCATCTCGGCGTTCGCGGTGATGCGCCTGGCGTTCGCGCCCGCAACGGGACGGTTGGTCACCGTCTTCGGCGAGCGGCGCATCTACCTGACCGGTCTGCTGATCGTCGCGGCCAGCACTCTGGCGTGCGCGTTCGCCCAGTCCTACTGGCAGCTGCTGATCTTCCGCGGTCTCGGCGGCATCGGGTCGACGATGTTCAGCATCTCGGCGATGGCCTTGCTGATCCGTATGGCGCCGAGCGACATTCGCGGTCGCGTGTCGGGCTTCTTCTCGGCGGGGTTCCTCATCGGCAGCATCACCGGTCCGCTCATCGGGGCGGCGCTGGTCGGCTTCGGACTCCGGGTCCCGTTCGTGGTGTACGCGGTCGCGCTGCTCGTCGCGTCGACGGTGGTGGCCACCCAGTTGCGGGAAGTGATCGCGCCGGATCAGGCCGACGGCCCGACGGGCGGGCTGATCGGTTTCCGGACCGCCTTGCGCGACAGCGCCTACCGGGCGATCCTCGCGTCCAACTTCACCCAGGGCTGGGCGTCGATGGGGGTCCGGGTCGCGGTGGTGCCGCTGTTCATCACCGAGAGTCTCGGTGCCGGAGCGGGAATGGCGGGAATCGTGCTGGCGATCTACGCCGCGGGCAACGTGCTGGCGATCCTGATCGCGGGCCGTCTGTCGGACCGGTTCGGACGGCGACCCATCATGCTGCCCGGACTCGTCATCACCGTCGTCGCCACCATCGCGCTCGGGTTCTCGCCGAACGTGGGCGTCGCACTGGCGTTGTCGGTGGTCGCCGGGGTGGGCTCGGGACTGTTCGCACCCACCCATCAAGCCGCTCTCGCCGACGTCCTCGGCAACCGTCAGCAAGGCGGTTCGGCGCTGGCCGCCTACGGCATGTCGTCGGACCTCGGTGCCGTCACCGGTCCGGTCATCGTCGGATTCGTCGCCGATCGGGTCGGCTTCGGGCCGGCGTTCGTGCTGACCGGGGTGGTGGCCGCGGTGGCGCTGGTCCTGTGGATCTTCGCGCGCGAGACCGCGCCGGTGATCGTGGGCGACGGTCCGACGATGACGCCGACCGACACGAAGGCCCGCGCAGACGATGAGTGATGTGCGCGGGCGGACGACGAATTACGGTTGAGCGATGACCGCGCCCGCCTACGACTACGCCCTCGGCGCCGACTCGGAGGTCGGCACCCTGCGAGCGGTCATGCTGCACCGCCCGGGCGACGAGTTGCGCCGGCTCACCCCGCGTAACAGCGACCAGCTCCTGTTCGACGGGCTGCCGTGGGTCGGGCGTGCGCAGGAGGAGCACGACGCCTTCGCAGAGGTGCTGCGCGAGCGGGGAATCGACGTCTATCTCCTCGGTGACCTGCTCGCCGAGACCATCGCGCACAGCGGTGCGGCCCGCATCCAGGGCATCGCCGCGGCGGTGAGCGCGCGGCGGCTGGGCACACACCTCGCGGAAGATCTCGCGACCCATCTGCGAGGGTTGTCGCCGACCGACCTCGCGTACGTGCTGACGGCCGGCATGACGTTCGACGAGCTGCCGATCACACCCTCTGCCGAGCGGTCCTCGCTCGTGCGTCGGATGCACCACGGACCCGAGTTCGCGATCGAACCGCTGCCGAATCTGCTGTTCACCCGCGACAGTTCGTTCTGGATCGGCGGCCGGTTCGCGATCACCTCGCTCGCGCTTCCCGCCCGCGCGCGGGAGACGTCACTGACCGATCTCATCTACGCCCACCACCCGCGATTCACCGGGGCGCGGCGGGCCTACGAATCGCAGGTCGCGCCCATCGAAGGCGGTGACGTGCTGTTGCTCGCCGCCGGTGTGGTGGCCGTCGGGGTCGGCGAACGGACGACGCCCGCCGGGGCGGAAGCACTGGCGCGCAGTCTGTTCGACGACCACCTGGCGCACACAGTGCTGGCGGTGCCGATCGAGCAGTCGCGCGCCTTCATGCACCTCGACACCGTCTGCACGATGGTCGACACCGACGCCGTGGTGATGTATCCCAACATCCGCGACACCATGTCCGCATTCACCCTCGTGCACGACGCCGCGACCGACGCGGTCCGGATCACCGGGGAGCGGCCCTTCGTCGACGCCGCCGCCGAGGCGATGGGCATCACCAAGCTGCGTGTCATCGACACCGGGCTCGATCCGGTGACGGCCGAGCGGGAGCAGTGGGACGACGGCAACAACACCCTCGCCCTCGCGCCCGGGGTGGTGGTGTCCTACAACCGGAACGTCGAGACCAACCGGCGACTCCGGGACTCGGGCATCGAGGTCATCGAGATCGAGGGTCGGGAACTGGGATCGGGCCGCGGTGGGCCGCGGTGCATGTCGTGTCCGTTGGCCCGTGATCCCCGGTGAGGAGGAGTATCCGGTGACCCCCGACACCCCGGTGGCGCTCGACGCACTGCAGATCGACCCGGCCTCCGACCGGCCGCCCTTCGAGCAAGTACGAGTCGGCATCATCGAGCTCATCGAGTCCGGCGAACTGTTCAGCGGCGAGCGTCTGCCGACGGTCCGGGCGCTAGCCTCGCGGCTCGGCGTGGCCGCCAACACGGTCGCGCGGAGCTATCGGGAACTCGAGGCGGCCGGCGTCATCGAGACCCGCGGGCGGCAGGGCTCGTTCATCAAGGCGGGTCGCCACGATGCGCTCGACGCGGGTTTCGCGGCTGCCAAGCAGTACGTCGAAACCGCTCGCGAGCTGGGCCTGGACGATCCCGTGATCGTTGAGATACTCAACCGTGCGCTCGGGCGAACTTGAATACCCGAACCGAGATTGATTGGCTTGACGAATGACAAGTGAACAGGATGTGATCACCGGGCGTCCGAAGCAGACACTGGACCCGGTGGTCTTCACGGTCACCGCGGTACTGGTCATCGCGTTCGTGATCTGGGGGATCGGGGACAAGGAGAGTCTCAACACGACGACCACCGAGGTGCTGGGTTGGATCACCAAGAACCTCGGCTGGCTGTTCATCCTCTCCGCCACTGGCTTCGTGATCTTCGCGGTGTTCCTCGCCGTGTCCAAGTACGGCCGGATTCCGCTCGGCCGCACCGGGGAGAAGCCGCAGTTCCGCACCGTGAGCTGGATCGCGATGATGTTCAGTGCCGGCATGGGCATCGGCCTCATGTTCTTCGGTGCCTACGAGCCGCTCTACCACTTCGCCAGTCCGCCACCGGAGATCGGCTCCGACGACATCCGCGCGGCCATGGCGACGACGATGTTCCACTGGGGTTTCCACCCGTGGGCCATGTACGCGGTCGTCGGGCTGGCGCTGGCCTACAGCACGTACCGGCTGGGCCGGACCCAGTTGATGAGCGCGGTGTTCACCCGGCTCCTCGGACCGCGGGTGGCCAACGGCCCGGGCGGGAAGATCATCGACATCCTCGCGATCTTCGCGACGCTGTTCGGGACGGTGGCATCACTCGGCCTCGGCGCGCTGCAGATCGGATCGGGACTCGACACCCTCGGTTGGGTCAACGAGCCGACGAAGATGCTGCTGGTCGCGATCATCGCCATCCTCACCGCCGCGTTCGTCGCGTCGGCCGTGTCGGGGATCGCGCGCGGCATCCAGTGGCTGTCCAACATCAACATGGTGCTCGCCATCGTGCTGGCACTGTTCGTGTTCGTCGTCGGACCGACGATCTTCATCCTGAACCTGCTGCCGACGACCCTCGGCGCCTACTTCACCGATCTGACGAGCTTCGCAGCCCGCTCGGACGCCACGATCATGACCGAGGAGGGTCATCAGTGGCTGGCGGACTGGACGATCTTCTACTGGGCATGGTGGGTGTCCTGGACCCCGTTCGTGGGTCTGTTCCTCGCGAAGATCAGCCGCGGCCGCACCATCCGCGAGTTCGTGATCGGTGTGATGGTGGTACCCACGACGGTCTCGCTGGTCTGGTTCTGCGTCTTCGGCGGTACCGCGATCCATCAGGACATCGAGGGCACCCTGGCGTTCGATCCGGCCACCGCGGCCAGTGAGAGCACGCTGTTCGACGTGCTCGCCCACCTGCCGTGGACCGGGGTGGCCTCGGCGCTGGTGATGATCCTGGTCGGCATCTTCTTCGTCTCCGGCGCCGACTCCGCGTCCCTCGTGATGGGCACTCTCTCGCAGCGCGGCGTCGAACACCCGTCGCGTCCCCTCACCGTGTTCTGGGGTGTGCTGACCGGTGTCGTGGCTGCGCTGCTGCTGGCCATCAGCGGCGACGACGCCCTCGACGGCATCAAGACGATGGCGATCATCGCCGCGTTGCCGTTCGTCGTGGTGATGATCGGCATGTGTCTGTCGCTCTATCTCGACCTCCGACACGATCCGCTGATCGTCTCCCGCCACGTGCTGACCGCTCAGGTCGACGAGCATGTCCGGGACCAGGCCAACGCCATCGCGACCGGGGAGCTCGAGGCGATCGATGCCGACGCGATACGCCACCTCGAGAAGATCGACCCCGACTACGTCGACCAGGCAAACTGATCGGACCCCGCCGAGCCGACGGTCGACCCGGGGCCGGACGACGAGCCTCGGGACAAGGGCACTCACGGCACCGACCGGTTGACCGGACCGACGGTGTGACAACCCCCACCGGGGTCGGCAACCGATCCCGGTGGGTGAGTCGTCGTCGGGTCGGTGGGTCCTCAGCCCTGTCCGACCGCCCCGGCGAGCGCTGTGCCGAAGGTCTTCGCGGTCGCCCGGTCGAGCCGGGAGGTGGTGACGCGCAGACCATTTCGCTGCTCGGCCCCGTCGACGGCGAATACCGTCCCGGGTTGCACGGCCCACCCCAGGCGCGCCAGTTCGACGCCGACCCGCTCCGCGGGCACCTCGGGCGGAAGATCGACCCACACGTTGATCCCGTCGGGCGGTCCCATGGTCGACGCCACCCCCCGGGCATCGAGCACGTCGATGAGAAGTCGTGTGCGACGGGCGTATTCGAGGCGTGCGGTGGCGATGAGCTCGGTCGTCGCCGGATCGGTGAGCAGGTGCGCCGCGGTGGTCTGCAGCAGGTGGCTGACCCAGGGGCGGCCGGAACGCAGCCGGGCGTCGAGCGCGGCGGCCGTGGTCGGGTCGGCATCGACGAGCGCGACCCGCAGATCCGGACCCAGGAATTTCGCGACGGACCGGACGACCGCCCAGTGTCGGCTGTTGTCCGGGATCACCCGCTGATAGTCGCGAACCGACAGGAGTGAGAAGTGGTCGTCTTCGATGACGAGCACCTCGGGGTATCGCTCGAGAACCGTGCGTAGTTCATCGGCACGAGCCGCGGAGAGGGCGATCCCGCCGGGGTTGTGACCGCGGCAGGTGACGATGACCGCTCGGGCGCCCGCACCGAGCGCCCGCGCCAGATGATCGGGGCGCATGCCGTGCTCGTCGAGCTCCATGGGGAGCGCGCGGTACCCGTTGACGCGGATCGTGCCGACGCTGGCGAGGAAGCACGGATTCTCCACTGCGACGCAGTCGCCGCGGACGAGGTGGGTGTTCAGCAGCCGCTCCATCGCGTCGACGGCTCCGTGGGTCGCGATGAGTTCCCCCCGTTGCGGGTGCTCCCCGAACAGCACCGACGCCGCCTCCCGCAGTGCCGGCGCCACCGCGGCGGTTCCGTACATCGTCGGTCGGTAGGGGGCCGCGGCGATCGCGGCGCGCAGGTCGGGCAGGAGATCGGGATCGGGATTGCCATCGGCGAGGTCGATGGTGTCCGCGGGAGCGGCGAGTTCACTGCCGGGGTGGAGCCGGTCGGCGACCACCGTTCCGCCCCGGCCGCGGGTGTCCGCGGCGCCCACCGAGACGAGCTGCCGGTACGCAGCGGCCACGGTGTTGCGGTTGACTCCCAACTCGGCTGCGAGTTCACGGATCGGCGGCAATGAGTCGCCCGGTCGCAGACGGCCGGAGACGATGGCGTCTCGCACGCTCTGGACGATGGCCTGCACCGTCTGCCCGGTGATCACGACGCTCACCACGACCTCCCTGCTGATCAAGATCACGTTCTTTTGTCCTAGGACAAATGCTACGGTGGTCGCACGGCACCGAGATCAGGAGTTGTGCGCCATGAACCGAAGTCCCGAATCCGCCCGTCCGACCTGGGGTCGCCAGGTTGCCTACTGGTACGGCGGGCGACTGCCCGCCTCGATGACGGAATGGGTCGGCAACGACCTCGCCGGTCCCGGTGCGTCCGTGCGGATGGTCGCCCGGTGGTCGATACCGTGCATCCTGCTCCTGCTGCCGATGTTGTTCGTCCCCGCCCCGTGGGGAGTGCGGATCACCATGACGATGCCGATCCTGCTGTCGTACCTGTTCTTCTCCATCGCCCTGAACCGGGTCTACCGTCGCTACCGACTGGTCCAGCACGGACTGGACCCCGAGCTCGTCAACGCCGTCGATCGTGTGAAGAACGCCGACCTGTACGCCGAGTACCACCGGAAATACCGCGGCGAGAACGGCCGGCCGGTGTCCGTCTCCCGGTAGGGGACCAGGCCGCGTCACGGTTGCTCAGCCCCAGCTCGGCAGCCAGATCTGCTGCCGCCACAGGCCGGGCGAGATCGGGGAAGCGGTGAGGATCGGCCACAACCACACGAAGTTGGTGACGACCAGACCCACGTAGATCGCCACCACCATGATCGCGAGGGCCCGACGCTCGGGCCGGGCGCGGGCGGTCGCCGCGGCCGAACGCAGCAGGTCGCCGCAGCACAGCGCGAGGCCCATCACCAGGAACGGCGCCAGCACGGTCGCATAGAAGAAGTACATCTGCCGGTCCAGGGCGAGGAACCACGGCAGGATCCCGGCGAGGTAGCCGACCAGGACCGCCGCGTACCGCCAGTCACGCCGCACGATCCACGACCACAGTCCCCACAGCAGCATCGGCAAGGCCAGCCACCAGAGAGCCGGTGACCCGATCAGCATCTGCGCGCGCACGCACTCGCCCGCGCCGCACTGGTCGGGACCGTTCTCGAGCGCGTAGAGCATGGGGCGCAGGCTCATCGGCCACGTCCACGGCTTGGACTCCCACGGATGCTGGTTGCCCGCCGAATTGGTCAGCCCCGAATGGAATTCGAGGATTCCCGACTCGTAGTACCACAGCGATCGCCAGGCGCCCGGGACCCAGGCGAACGGTCCGTCGGGGCCGATCGTGTTGCCCACCTGATAGCGGTAGACGGCCGTCTCGCTGTTGAACCAGGGCAGGTAGGTCAGGAAGTAGATGACGACCGGCATCACCGCGAGGCTCGCGCCGCTCGGCACGACGTCGCGCACCAGGGTGCCCACCCAGGGGCGTTGCACGTGGTACGCCCGGCGGGCGGCCACATCGAGGCCGATCGCCAGTGCGGTGAAGAAGATGACGTAGTAGATGCCCGACCACTTGGTGCCGCAGTTGAGCCCCAGCATCACGCCGGCGACGAACCGGTACCACCGGAAGCCGAGGCGCGGCCCGAAGGGACTGTCGGCGATCCGGCCCTCGCGGTACACGCGGTCCATACGCTCCCGCACCTGGTCGCGGTCGGCGACGAGCGCGGCGAAGGTGGCCACGATGAACAGCGTCTGGAAGATGTCGAGCATGCCCATCCGGGACTGCACGAACAGCACGCCGTCGCAGATCGCGAACACACCCGCGATCGCTCCGACTAGCGTCGAACGCGTGAGCCGCCGAACCGCACAGTAGATCAACACGACGATGAGGACGCCCGAGATGGCCGGTGCGACGCGCCATCCGAGCGGTCCGTAACCGAAGACCGCTTCCGAGGCGGCCAGCATCCACTTGCCGACCGGCGGATGCACGACGAGGCCGTACGCCGGGTTGTCCTCGATCCAGTTGCCGCCGGTCAGCACCTGCCAGCCCTGCGGGACGTAGTGCTTCTCGTCGAAGACCGGCGTGCCCTTGTCGGTGGGGTGGGTCAGGGCCCAGAAGCGGGTGATGGTGGCCAGCAATGCGATGACCACGCCGACGAGGAGTCCACGCCCGCGGTCGGGGGCACCGAAGAGCGGTGCGGGCACGTCCGGGCCCAGGCGAGGTGGCACCCGATCGATCCTAGTGGTCCCTCGTAAGCTGGCTGTCGATGAACGCCGCCCAGTCCGACTCGCCCCAGCTCGACGACGATACGACCGTGTCTCGTGACGCCACCGGGGACGCCGATCCCGGTCCAGCTCACTCGTCGGACGCGCGCGGCCGGCTGGTGTTGGCGGCCACCCCGATGGGACAGGTCGACGACGCCTCGCCGCGTCTGCGTGCGGCGCTGCGGACCGCGGACATCGTCGCCGCCGAGGACACCCGTCGCGCCCGTGCGCTGGCCGCGGCGCTCGATGTCGAGATCGGCGGGCGGTTGGTCAGCTATTACGACCAGGTCGAGGCCGCCCGTACGCCGGGTCTCGTCAGCGCGATCGCCGAGGGGCAGACCGTACTGCTCATCACCGACGCCGGGATGCCGTCGGTCAGCGATCCCGGATACCGCGTCGTCGTGGCATGCGCGGACGCCGGACTACCGGTCACGGCACTGCCCGGACCGTCGGCGGTGACGACGGCCCTCGCGGTGTCGGCACTGCCCTCCGAGCGGTTCTGTTTCGAAGGGTTCGCTCCCCGCAAGCCCGGCGCCCGGGCCGCGTGGCTGCGCGAACTGGTGTCCCAGCCCCGGACCGCGGTCTTCTTCGAATCGCCGCACCGGCTCGCCGACACGCTGGCGGCCGCGGCCGAGATCCTCGGTCCGGACCGTCGCGCGGCGGTGTGCCGTGAGATGACCAAGACCTACGAGGAGGTCCGGCGCGGCGGACTCGCCGAACTCGCGGAATGGGCGAGTGGGGGCGTCCGCGGCGAGATCACCGTCGTGATCGCGGGTGCGGTCGCGGCCGAACCCGACATCGACGACCTCGCCGATCGAGCCGAGGAACTCGTGGCCGGCGGCATGCGCCTCAAAGACGCCTGCGCCGCGGTCACGCAGGGTTCCGCTGCCTCTCGACGCGACGTCTACCAGCAGGTGCTCGAAAGACGTCGAGCTGATCCGGGCTGACGCGCAACTCCACCCGCGGCGCGAGGCGGTAGGGGCGGCTCGAGACGAGCGCGCCGACCACCCGGCGCAGCCGCGACAGTTCGGCGCGCACGCTCACCGTGTGGCCGTCGTCGCCGAAGAGCAGCTGGCTCAACCGCTGTGAGGTGAGGCCATGCTCGCCGGCGTCGGCGAGCAACAGCAGGATCTGGGCGTGGCGACGGGTCAGGACGGTGCGCCACGGTTCACCGTCGCCGGTCACCGTGACCGTCGGCTCACCGTCGAGGGAGAGCTCGGCCAGGACCGGGCCGGACGGACCCGCCGGACGCACCAGCCATCCGCGGCCGAGACGTTCGACCACACAGATCCCCAGTCCCGGCACGAACTGACGCATGTCGTCCGTCGGGACCGCGACGCGCACGGGCGGGGTGCAGCCGCGGCCTTCGGCCACCCACCCGTCGTCGTCGATGAGCAGTCCCGGTCCGTGCAGGCCGGCCAACTGCGCCTGGCCGGAAAACCGGAGTTCGGCGAGCTCTCGCTGGTGGGCGAGGGTGATCTCGTGTTCGCCGAGTGCGGCCAGCGCCGAGGTGAACGCCGATGCCGCCGGCTGCATCTCCATGGCCGGGCCCGCCAGGCCGGCGATGGCGATCATGTCGCCGGTGCGGTGGTCGTGCACCGGCACCGCGGTGCAGAAGAGTCCGTGCAGCGAACTGTAGTAGTGCTCGGCGCCGAACAACCGGGTCGGGCGCTGGAGATGAACCGCGAGGCCCACGGCCGTGGTCGCGGTGGAGTTCTCGTCCCAGCGGCTGCCCTCGACGAGGTCGAGTCGATCGGCCTCCGGGAGAACCGACGCCGAACCTCCCCGCCACAGCAGCACGCCGTCCGCGTCGAACACGCCCAGGGTCATCGATGCGTCGTCCGCCGACTGGGCGAACAGACGCTGCAGCGGCTGCACCGCGTCCCGTAGCGGGTGCGCGGCCCGGCGTGTCTCGAGTTCGTCGTCGGAGATGTGGCCCGGATCGTGCGTGTCGACGGTGGACCGGTGTCGACCCGACCGGACACGACCCCATGATTCGACGACATCCCCCGGGACCTCGGCACGCGGGGTGCCGCCCGACATGAAGGCATCGTGGTCACGGCGCAGATCACGATCGAGCACCGCGAGATCGGTGGACGACCGGATGGGCACAGTCATGGCGGAATCGTACCCAAAGCGGCACTCGATCATGCCGATCCGCGCGACCCCACGATGCTCGCGGCCTTGTCGAGGCACTCCTGCCATTCCCGGGCCGGGTCGGAATCGATGGTGATCCCACCGCCGACACCGAGGGCGAGGGCCCCGTCGGGTGCGATCTCCACGGTCCGGATGGCGACGTTGAGGTCGAGGGCGCGGTCGGGTCCGGCCATGCCGATGGCCCCGCAGTACACGCCGCGAGCATCGGCCTCCCAGTCGTCGAGGAGTTCCATCGCCCGCAGCTTCGGGGTGCCGGTGACCGACGCCGGCGGGAACGTCGCCGCGAGAACGGCGTCGTTGCCCGTGCCCGGTGCCACGATGGCCTCCACCCGCGAGACGAGGTGCCAGACGCCCGGGGCGGGCACGACCGACAGGAGCTCGGGTACCCGCACGCTGCCGGTCACCGCGATGCGTCCCAGATCGTTGCGGACCAGGTCGACGATCATGATGTTCTCGGCGATGTCCTTGGCCGACGCCGCCAACGCGTCGGGGTCGGCGTGCGCGGGCAGGGTGCCCTTGATCGGCGACGACGTGATGATGTTGCCGGTCCGGCGCAGGAACGTCTCCGGCGACAGGCTCGCCACTGTTCCCCAGTCACCTTGTAGGAAAGCGGCTTTCGCCGGTGCGGTGGCGCCCGCGAGTTCGGTGAAGAAGTCGACGGGGTCGCCGCTGAGCGTTCCGGTGAAGCGGGTGCACACACAGGCCTGGTAGACCTCGCCGTCCCGGATCGCGTCGAGGCATCTCGCGATGGCGGCGAGGTGCGGAACCCGCTCGGGGGCATGCCATTCCGTCGCCGACAGTGGGGTGGTGGCGCTCGGCCGGGCCGAGGAACGGTCGCCGGCGGCACGGATGGTCGCCGTCACCCAGTCGGGGATGCCGGTGCCGACGGACTCCCATCGGCCGTCGCGGAGCACGAGCACGCCGTCGGTGTGCCCGCCGACGTTCGCCGGCAACGGCGCCTCGTCCGGACGCACCGGGAACCCGAGGTAGCCGAACCAGAACCGGTCGGGATCGTCGGGCGGGAGGCAGCCGGGCGTCAGCGCGACCGACGGTGCGATGACCGCGTCGGCGTCGTACCAGTCACCGATCAGCGCGGCGGGCGGCGGCAGGCGGCGGGCGGCGGTCTCGGCGTGCAGGGCGCGGAGCACGTCGAGCGCCGGCGCTGCCGCAACCGGGCCGGGCAACGCAGATCCCACCCCGTTCGACGCGACCATACGGAGTGTGCGAGGTCAGTTCTCGTATCGCGGGAACACCGGAGTCGGCTTCGGCAGCACGGTTCCCGGTTCCAGCCGGGTGGCGACCGCGGTGAACTGACGATCGACGTCGGCGACGAGCAGATCGAGGATCTTGTTGGACGACTCCGGCATGACCGGCTGGCTCAGGAGTGCGACGATGCGCACGACCTCGGCGCAGACATAGAGAACCGTGCCGGTGCGCTCGAGGTCGGTCTTGGCCAGCTTCCACGGTTCCTGCGCCGAGATGTACCGGTTGGTCTCGGCCAGCGTCGCCCACAGGGTCTCCAGCGCCAGGTGGATGGCCTGGTTGTCGATGTGGGCCCGCACGGCGTCGAGCAGGGAGTCGGCACGCGCGAGGAGCGCGGTGTCGACGTCGGTCAGTTCGCCCGGTGCCGGCAGGGTGCCGTCGAAATATTTGCCGATCATCGACAAGGTGCGCTGGGTCAGGTTGCCGAACTCGTTGGCCAGGTCGGCGTTGATACGCGACACGATCGCCTCGGCGGAGTACGAACCGTCCTGTCCGTAGGACACCTCACGGAGGAAGAAGAACCGCACCGGGTCGAGCCCGAACTCGTCGATGAGGTTCTCCGGGTCGACGACGTTGCCGACCGATTTGCTCATCTTCTCGCCCTTGTTGAACAGGAACCCGTGCGCGAACACCCGCTTCGGCAGTTCGACGCCCGCACTCATCAGGAACGCGGGCCAGTAGACACAGTGGAACCGGATGATGTCCTTGCCGATGATGTGCAGGTCGGCCGGCCAGAACCGCGCGAAGGCTTCCGGGTCGTCGACGAATCCGACGCCCGTGAGGTAGTTGGTCAGGGCGTCGACCCACACGTACATGACGTGTTCGGGATGGCCGGGCACCGGGACGCCCCAATCGAAGGTCGTGCGCGACACCGACAGATCGGTGAGACCGCCCTTGACGAAACTGATGACCTCGTTGCGCCGGACGTCGGGGCCGACGAAGTCCGGCTGGGACTCGTAGAGCTCCAGGAGTTTGTCCTGGTATGCCGAGAGGCGGAAGAAATAGGTCTCCTCCTCGGTCCAGGTGAGCACGTGTCCGGTGTCGGTCGCGACGCGGTCGCCGGACTCGTCGACCCGGGTGTCCGCCTCGGCGTAGAAGGTCTCGTCGCGGACGTCGTACCAGCCCGAGTACTTGTCCAGGTAGATGTCGCCGCGGTCGCTCATCCGCTTCCACAGTTCCTCCGACGCCCGCTTGTGGTCCTCGTCGGAGGTGCGGATGAAGCGTTCGAAGCTGGACCCGAGGCGTTCCTGCAGGGCCTGGAATCGGTCGGAGTTCCGCTTGGCCAGTTCCGCGGTGGGGATGCCCTCCGCGGCGGCGGTCTGCTGCATCTTCTGCCCGTGGACGTCGGTGCCGGTCAGGAACCGGACGTCGAACCCGTCGAGCCGCTTGAACCGCGCGAGTGCGTCGGCGGAGATGTACTCGTAGGCGTGCCCGATGTGCGGAGCGCCGTTGGGGTAGGCGATCGCGGTGGTGATGTAGTACGGGCGTCCGCCGCCGTGGGACGCGCCGGACGGATCAGGGCTGGTCAGATCGGGTGCCATAGTGCCCAACAGACTACCGACCGCGCGCGACCGGACCCAATTCCGGTCCGGCCGATTCGGTCGGTTCACACCCA
>NZ_JAMBDT010000117.1:0-14769 GCF_025143765.1 Gordonia sp. p3-SID1431 | reverse complement strand
TGTAGCAACGTGTCTCACCAGGCCCTTCGTGGCTCGTCGCTTGCGCTCCTCGCACCTCAGGGATCAGTGGGTTGTGTGCTTCTTTCGGACCGGGGAACGATGGGAGACGCTTCGCTCGGGTCAGACGACGTCGACCTCAGACGTCGAGTCCGGGATCGTGATCAGTGCTCGACGACGCAGTGTTCCGCGGGGCGACCGAACCGACGGCGCCACGCGGAACTCGGCCTCCCACCGATCGGAGTGGATCCGGTTGAGCAGGTAGCCGCGTTGCGAGTTGCCGAACCGGACGTGGGGTGACGCTTCCTTGAGGCGGCGGTCGCCGTCGTCGCTGTCCTCCCCGTCCCCGCCGGAGGTGATCGACGTCGCGGCCAATTCGACGCCGCGCGCGGGCGATTCATCGGTGTAGGAGGTCCGGAGGTCGGCGACCACGCTGCGATGGATGTCGCCGGCGAGGGACACCAGATTGCGCACGCCCCGGTCGGCGGCGCCGCCGAGGATGCGGGAGCGCGAGGCCTCGTAGCCGCTCCACCCGTCCATGCTGACCGCCCGGGTCGAGCCGACGGTTCGGGCGAGGTCGGCCATCGGTACCTGCTGGGCGAGGACGTTCCACCGGTGCCGGGACGAGGCGAAGCCGTCGAGCGCCCATCGTTCCTGTTCGGCACCGAGGATGGTTCGGGAGGCGTCCGCGGTGCGCGCGTTCTGCCCGGTGTCGTTGTCCCCGTTGGCCTGATCGCTGCGGTGACTGCGGGTGTCGAGCAGGGTGAGGTCGACCAGGTCGCCGAAGCCGAGCCGCCGATGCGCGCGGATGACGGTTCCGTTCGGTCGGGCCGCCACCCGCACCGGCGTGTTCTCCCACCACGCGCGCAGGGCGCGGGCGCGACGCAGCGCGAACGCGGTGAGTGGGGTGTGGTCCTCGGGAACCGCTGCGGCCCAGTTGTTGTCGACCTCGTGGTCGTCGAAGGTGATCACGAACGGCGCCATCGCGTGGGCGAGTTGGAGGTCGGGATCGGACTTGTACAGCGCGTAGCGCTCGCGGTAGTCGTCGAGGTCGACTGCTTCCCGTGTTGCCGAGAGAGGAAGCACCGCCTCGGGTCTCGCGCCACCATGAACCGGGATCGGCTTCTCGTAGATGTAGTCACCGAGGTGGAGCACCACGTCGGGTGCATGCGCCGCCAGGTCAGCGTACGCATGGTAGTAGCCGTCGGACCAGTTCTGGCAGGACGCGACGGCGACCGTCATCTTCTCGACTCGTGCGAAAGGTGCTGGTGCCGTTCGGGTCCGGCCGATCGTCGAGACCTCGCCGAGTGCCCGGAACCGATAGAAGTAGTCGGCGGCGGGCGCGAGACCGCGGACATCGACGTGCACGCTGTGTCCCCATTCCGCGGTGGCGTGGACCGTACCCCGACGGACGATGCGGGTCATGGATTCGTCGGCGGCGATCTCCCAGTCGACCCGCACCGGGCGTGGTCCCATGCCGCCACCGGGCGCGAACGGGTTGCGCGACAACCGCGTCCACAGCACAACGCCGTCGGGGAGGGGGTCACCGGACGCCACCCCGAGTCCGAAGACGCCGGCGGGGTGAGCCGGTGTGGGTAGGGCCGGCGAGGTGCCGCCGAGGAGGCCGGGCGTGAACGCGAGACCGGCGACGAGTGCCGACCAGGTGAGGAAGCGGCGTCGGGAAGTGCCGCCGCGGAGCGTGAGGTCGGGATGACAACGGATGGTCGACGGTGTGAGAAGGGCCGGTGATGCGTCGGCCGGGTTTCCCCGCATGGCCTCAGCCGACCAGGATCACCTGACCTGGGCTCCACCTGCAGACGGCGGGGACATGATGCGGAGGTGAAGTCTCCGACCTCCACGCGTACGTCCCCGCCGCCTGCCCGACGGGCTACCGCGAGTCGACCGACCCGCTCGACTCGCTCCCGGCGCCGGTGACGACGCCGACTCGCTTGCGGCGTGCGCGGATTCCGAGTGCAGCGTCGACCACGAGGAACCCGAGCAGGCTGAGTCCGAGCAACGGCACGAACCAGCCCACCACCGCGGCCACCACCACGATCGCGACCGCGCCGGCCACCGGTACCCGACGCAGTGCACCCCGCGCCGGCGGGCGACCCACCGCGACCGCGCCGCCACGCTTCGGCCGCCGTTGCCACCACATCTGATAGCCGCGGACGATCAGCACCACGAGCGCGATCGCCAGGAGCAGGAGAACCAGCTGGCTCACCCAGCCGAACAGGATGCCCATGTGCAGTGCGATGCCCCAGGTCGTGAGTTTCGCGGCGAGCGGCCAGTCGGCGAACCGCAGTTCGTCGACAACGGCACCGGTCTCGCCGTTCACGGTGACGGTGTCCTGCGCGAACTGCCAGGACTGCCTGGTCTCGGCGACGGTGAAGGCGGTGTCCGCATCGGTCGGGATCGAGACCTCCACCTGGCCGTCCACACCGGCGGCCCGAGCGGTGCCCAGCACCCGGTCGAGCTGCGCGATCGTCTGGCCGGACGTTTCCGGAACGCGCTGCTCGTGACCCGCGCCGCCGTGATCGCCGTGCCCGCTGTGATCACCCAGCCCGTCCGATCCGGACGTCGATCCGGACAGCGAGGTGTCGACCGTCGGGGTCGTCCAGCTCAGCGCCGTGCGCACATCGGAGACGTGCTCACCGGCGTACTTCGACCAAGTCAGACCGGTGGCCGACAAGAACACCAACCCCACCGCGATCCAGACGCCGATCACGCCGTGCCGGTTGCGGGTGCGGTTGCGTCCGGTCGCCGATCGGTCGAAGGCGACCAGGTCGGCGGCGCGTCGTTTTCGGCGCGCGCGATACGCGGAGATCCACAGCGCGAGGCCGGCCACGGCGATGACCCACAGCCAGGAGGCGGCGAGCTCGCTGTAGATCCGGCCGGGCTCGCCGAGATGGAGGTGACGGTGCAGTTCGCTGATCCAGGTGCGCATCGGCAACGCCGCGCTGCTGCCGTAGGACACCAGCTCTCCGGTCGATTCCAGGGTCACCGGATCGATGAACACGGCCTGGCGCTTCGACGCCCCGAGGGAGGGATCGTCGAACAGGACGCGGGTGGTGTCGCCGGGTTCGGCGGCCGGGCGCACCGCGGACAGGGTGAGGTCCGGCCGGATCCGGGCCGCCGCCTCGACCTGTTCGGAGATCGGACGTGCGTCGCCGGTGCTGTCGGTGGAGAGTTGATCGCGGTAGACGACCTGTTCCAGCGACGGGGAGATCGCGTAGAGCCCGCCGCTGACCGCCGCAACGATCAGGAACGGCGCAATGAAGATGCCTGCGTAGAAGTGCAACCGGCGCAGCAGAGGTTGCCAGCTGTTCGGGGTCACCCGCCGGTCTGGTGCGGCGGCTGGTGGAGTGGGGTTGTCGTCGGATGTTTCGGGACGGGGGTCGGGCGGCCCGGTGGGTTCACCGGGGCGGGACAGGTTCGACAGGGACACGGTGGGCCTCTCATGCGGAAGACGGCGCGCGGCATCGACCGCGGTCAGGCGGGATGGCAGACGCGCACCGACCGGCCCGTCGGGTGACGGGTCGGCGGAGTAAGGAATCAGCGCGTGAGGGCCGGGGGTCCGCGGGTGTCGAGAGCGGCGATGGCGCGCAGGCGGGGCCGCGCGTCGTCGTGGGTCGCCCGCGGGGCGCGCAGGATCGCGTCGTCAGCGGGCGGGTCGAGGACGGCCCGGATGAGCGCGACGACCGCGGTCAGGACGCTGAGCAGGGCGGGTTCGACGACGTGGATGGCGGCGGCGGTGAGCAGAGTCGCCACCGCGTGGACGAACATCATGGTCCCGCTCGGCGCGTGTGCAAGCGCACTCACACCCGCGTGGTGCGCCGACGAGGCATCGAGCGCGGTGAGCGACACGTGTGCGAGCACCCACCCGGCCGCGAGGAGCCCGATCGTGCCGAGCCACCCGGGACGACGACGGGCCGTCGCGCCGATCGCCCAGCCGAGTACGGTGCACGCCGCGATCATGAACACCAGAGATGAGGTGGCGGGGAGAGAACCGGCCGCGAGCCCGTGTGCGGCCACCGCGGTGCTCGCCGACAGCGCGCCGACGACCCCACCGCGAAGGCGGTGGAGGGCGCGCACGTCCGGGTTCACGCAAGGAGCATAGCGACGGCGGTCATGCCCGAACCGCGCGCGGTCAGCGAACGGGCAGGTCAGCCCAACACCAGGAGCCAGGCGGCGACGTAGTGCAGCAGGGCCGCGACTGCGGTGCAGGCGTGGAACACCTCGTGATGGCCGAAGGTGGCCGGCCATGGGTCGGGCCAGCGTGCCGCGTAGAGGACGCCGCCGACGCTGTAGAAGACACCGCCGAGCGCGAGCAGGATCAGAACGGGCAGACCGGTCTCGCCGACGAGCGCCGGGGCGACGGCCACGATCACCCAGCCCAGCACGATGTAGAGGGTGACGCCGAGCCAGCGGGGTGCGCCGGGCCACGCGATCTTGAGGGTCGCACCGGCGGCTGCGCCGGCCCAGACGATGCCGAGGACCCACCAACTGGTCGGCGAGGGAAGCCCGAGGGCGCAGAACGGCGTGTAGGTGCCGGCGATGAAGAGGAAGATCATCGCGTGGTCGGCACGCTTCATCCGGGTCCGCGCGCGGGCGGTCTTCCACGGAATCCGGTGGTAGCCGGCGCTGATCGCGAAGAGTCCGAGCACGGTGACCGCGTAGACGGCACACGGTACGACGGCGACGGGGTCGCCGACCGTGGCCGCGCCGATCACCAGGGCCAGCCCCGCGACCGCGGCCACATAGGCGGAGTAGTGGTGGATGACCCCGCGCAGTCGTGGGCGGACGTCAGCCGGCGGGTTCAGCAACGTGCTCACCGAACCTACGGTACCGTAACTTCGCGCGTCCACAGCGTCACCGGCAAGGCGTGATGCGACGCGTAAGGTGTCCTGCGTGACACGAGGCCGACACGACGCGGGAACGACGCGACGATGAAGCTCCTGCCGGACCGGCTTCGACGACCCGTTCTCTCCGTCTACGAACGGCGGCTCATCCAGCTCCTCGACACCGAGCGTCTGCCGCGTCACGTGGCGATCATCTGCGACGGCAACCGGCGGTGGGCGCGTGAGGCTGGTTTCGAGGACGTCAGCCACGGACACCGCGTGGGTGCCCAGCGCATCGCGGACATGCTCGGCTGGTGCGCCGGCCTGGGCATCGAAGCCGTCACGATCTACCTGTTGTCGACCGAGAACCTCAACCGGTCGTCGGACGAACTCGACGCACTCCTCGAGATCGTGCCGGACATCGTCGACGAGATCTCCGCGCCCGAGGGCGAGTGGCGGATCCGCATCGTCGGCACCCTCGACGCACTGCCCGAGCCGGTGGCCGGACGTCTGCGGGCGGCCGCCGACCGCACCGCCGAACGGCAGGGGATGAACGTCAACGTCGCCGTCGGATACGGCGGGCGCCAGGAGATCGTGGACGCGGTTCGCGCGCTCCTGGAGGAGAAGGTGACCGCCGGGGCGACTGCGGCCGAGATGGTGGATGCGGTCACCGTGGAGGCGATCGACGCCAATCTCTACACCAAGGGTCAGCCCGACCCGGATCTCGTGATCCGGACTTCCGGAGAGCAGCGGCTGTCGGGATTCCTGTTGTGGCAGAGCGCCTATTCGGAGATCTGGTTCACCGACGCCTACTGGCCGGAGTTCCGTCGGGTGGACTTCCTGCGCGCCTTGCGCGACTACTCCGCGCGGAGCCGGCGGTTCGGCAAGTGACTCCGCCGGTGTCGATCCGCGCCGGGTTCAGCGTGCGGCGGAGTCGGCCAGGAGCCCGGTCAATGCGGTGAGATCGGCGCCGAAGGTCGACGCCGCGGGAGTGCCGAAGCCGACGCCGATCCCGCCGGAGGGCAGCGGGTCGGCGTCGGGATGCCGGAACAGGGACTGTCCGGTCACCGCGATTCCGCGTTCGTAGGCCCGGTGGACGATGGCTCCCTCGTCGGCATGGTCGACGGGGATCAACGCGTGCAGTCCGGCGGCGATGCCGGGGAGTTCGAGTCCGATTCCGGCCAGGGCCGACACCAGCGCATCGCGCCGGGTCCGGTACGCCTGACGACTGCGCCGGATGTGCCGGTCGTAGGCTCCGGAACCGATCAGTTCGGCCAGCGTGAGCTGATCGACGATGCTCGCGTCGGCCTCACGGAAGCCCTTGCCGCGCAACACCGGTTCGACCAGGTGGGCGGGAGTGGCCAGCCAGCCCGCGCGTACCGCCGGCGACAGGCTCTTGCTCAGCGAGCCGGTGTGGACGACGACGTCGGGGCCGAGCGCCTGCAACGCACCGACCGGTTCGCGGTCGTAGCGGAACTCGCCGTCGTAGTCGTCCTCCACGATGACCGCGCCGGTCCGCCGCGCCCAGTCGACGACCTGCATCCGGCGCGCCGGCGAAAGAGCGACACCGGTGGGGAACTGGTGGCTGGGGGTCAGCACGACCGCGGCCGCCCCGGTGCGTTCGAGCTCGTCGATCACCATGCCGTCGGCGTCGATGCGCACCGGTACGACCCGCGTGCCGCCGCGCTCGAGGGCGTGCCGGTGAAAGGGCAGACCGTGGCTCTCGACCGCGACGACACCACCGATCACCGTGCGCGCCAACAACTCCAGTGCCGACAGCACCGACGTCCCGAGAACGATCAGGTCCGGTGCGGTGCGGACACCCCGCGTGCGGGCCAGGTAACCGGTGAGGGCGTTCCGCAGCTCAAGGCGCCCGCGGGGGTGAGCCGGTCCGAAGGCGTCGTCGGGGGTCTCGGTCAGGGCGCGTCGGGTGGCGCGGATCCAGTCGTTGCGCGGGAACATCCCGGCGCAGGGTCGTCCCAGCGAGAAGTCGTGACGCAGGGCCGGCAAGGCTGTGGACGCACCGGGATCGTCGATGGCCGGTGGCCGTGCCGCACCGTCGGCGACCCGGGTGGCCGAGCCCTGGCGCGCGGTCAGCCACCCTTCCGCGATCAGTTCGGAGTAGACCGCCGACACGGTGCCGCGAGCGAGACCGAGGTCCGCGGCGAGGGATCGGTACGGCGGCAATGCGGTGCCCGCAGGCAGTCGGTTGTCGAGGATGGCCGAGCGCAGCGCCTCGGTGAGGGCCCGACGCAGGGTGGCACCGCGCCCGCGTGCACCCGCGCCCGGATCGGGCTGCAGGTCGAGGAAAAGGTCCGCGCCCAGCCGCTCGGCCACTTCGGCCCAGGGATCCGCCGTCGAATTGACCCGCTTTTCTGCCATCGGATTGGACCACTTTCTTGAGCTAATTGCGGCATAGCCTAAACCCACAACACAGAGCTGTCCGTCCTTGAGGAGGAACGAGATGAAGATAGTGGTCGTGGGTGCCAGCGGTGCGCTGGGAAGTCGGGTCGCCGACCTGCTCGTCGAGCGGGGCCACGAGGTGGTGCGCGCCAGCCGGGCGACCGGCGTCGACGCCTACACCGGAACGGGTCTGGCGGCGGCGTTCGACGGTGCCGACGCCGTCGTCGACTGCCTCAGTCTCCAGACGCTGAAGGCGAAGGAGGCGATCGACTTCTTCGAGACCACGGCGACCAAGATCGGCCGTGCCGCGACGACGGCGGGTGTCGCGCACGTCGTCGTGGTGTCGATCGTCAACGCCGGCGATCCGGCGGTCAACGCCAAATTCGGTTACTACCAGGGCAAAGCGGCACAGGAGGCCGCCTACGGCGAGGTCGTCGACCCCGCGGCACTCACCATCCTGGCGTCGGTGCAGTGGTTCGAGCTCGCCGAGCAGATGATGTCGTCGATGGGGTTCGGTCCGATCGCCGCGGTGCCCAGGATGCGGTGCGCCCCGGCCGCGGTCGCCGACGTGGCCGTGGCGGTCGCCGACGTGGTGACCGCGGGTCCGACCGGAAAGCGGACGATCGAGGTGAGCGGACCGGTGGAGATGGACCTGGTCGATGTGGCGAAAGCGGTTGCTGCGCAGACCGGCTCACCACGATGGATATTCGGCGTCCGGTTCGGGGGGCCGGCGATACGGGAGGGCGGACTCGTGCCAGTCGATCCCGACGTCGTCACGTCGACGACGCTCGACGGGTGGCTGGCCGGTCGCGAGAATGCGAGCGCGGGGGAACGGCGATGAGCACCGCCGCCCGGCCTGCGACGAGAATGTGGATACCGCAAGACAATCCGTCCGTGTACAAGGCCCTCGTGGCGCTGCAGCGGGCATCGTCGGCCGGGGTTGACCCAGAACTCGCCGAACTGATCGTCATCCGGGCCTCGCAACTCAACGGGTGCGCCTACTGCCTGCACATGCACACCTCCGATGCCCTCGCCAAGGACATCGACCCGCACAAACTGATGCTGATCGCCGCGTGGCGGGAGGCCGGATCGGCGTTCACCCCGGCCGAACGGGCGGCGCTGGCTCTCACCGAGAGCGTCACGCTGATCGGCGAGAACGGTGTCCCCGACGACGTGTTCGATTCCGCACGAGCCCATTTCGACGCCGCCGCGATGGGTCAGCTGGTCGCGTCGATCGTGATGATCAACGCGTGGAACCGCATCGCGCTGGCCGGCGGGTACCCGGCCGGACTCGACGAACGCCGGGCCGCATCGTCGGTCAGAGCTTCCGCAGGCGCACCCGATTGATGGAGTGGTCGTAGTCCTTGCGCAGCACCAGTGACGCCCGCGGCCGGGTGGGCAGGATGTTCTCGATCAGATTCGGACGGTTGATCGAGGTCCACAGATCCCGGGCCGCGGCGGTCGCCTGATCGTCGGTCAGCGACGCGTACGCGTGGAAGTGCGAGTCCGGGTTGGCGAACGAGGTGGTCCGCATCTGCAGGAAGCGCGAGATGTACCAGGATTCGATGTCGTCGATCTTGGCGTCGACGTAGATGGAGAAGTCGAACAGGTCCGAGACCATCAGCGTCGCTCCGGTCTGGAGCACGTTGAGGCCCTCGAGGATCAGGATGTCGGGCTGGCGCACATAGTGATAGACGTCGGGCACGATGTCGTAGGCGAGGTGCGAGTAGACCGGCGCGGCGACCTCGCGCGCACCCGACTTCACCTCGGTGACGAAGCGCAGAAGGGCCCGGCGATCGTAGGACTCGGGAAATCCCTTGCGGTGCAGAATGCCCCGACGCTGCATCTCCGCGGTGCGCAGCAGAAAACCGTCGGTGGTGATCAGGTCCACCTTCGGGTGGGACTCCCAGCGGGCGAGCAGGGCGGCGAGCACGCGGGCCGTCGTCGACTTCCCGACCGCCACACTGCCCGCGATCCCGATGACGAAGGGCACCTGCCGATTGGTCTGCCGCTCACCGAGGAAGGTCGAGGTCGCGGCGAACAACCGTTGCCGCGCAGCGACTTGCAGGTGGATCAGACGAGAGAGCGGCAGATACACGTCGGCGACCTCGTCGAGGTCGATCTGCTCACCGAGGCCGACGAGCTCGGCCAGTTCGTCCTCGTTGAGGACCAGGGGCATCGACTCGCGGAGTTCGCGCCACTGCCTCCGGTCGAGTTCCAGGTACAGACTGGGATCCCGATCGGTGGCGTTGCGGGCCATCAGGGCAGCTCCGCCGATGTCGGTTCCGCCGCTCCCTGAGTGATCATGCGTACAGCTTAGGGCGACGTGTGACAGCGTCGATCGGTAGCCTGCCGGTATGCCGTCCCCGACCGTCGCCGACGCCGACCACGCCTCGGACCCGCTGGTGGCCGAGTACCTCCGTCTCGGCCTCGCCTTCGATCGCCTCGAACGGGGCTTCGTCGACGCCTACACCGGTGATCCCGCGCTGAAGGCGGAGGTCGAGAACGCGCCCGCACCCGATCCCGCCCGGCTCGCCGACCGCGCGCGCGGGCTGCTCGCCGACCTGCCCGGCGCGCTCGACGCGGCGCGCGCCGAGTTCATCGGCGCCCACCTGAGCGCGCTGGAGTGCTCGGCGCGCAAGTTCGCCGGCGACGACGTCGGATTCATCGACGAGGTCCGCGCCTACTTCGACGTCGACATCGCGATGGCCGATCCGGACCGGTATCGGCAGGCGCACGCCGACCTGGCGGAGGCCCTCGGCGTCCCGGGCGCCACCGGCGACGAGCTCCGGGACATCTACGCCGCGCACCGGCGTGCCGACGAGATCCCACCCGAGCGGGTCGACGAGTGCGTCCGCGCGTTCAGCAGCGCGCTCCGCGAACGAGTACGGTCCGCATATCCGTTGCCGGACAACGAGATCGTCGAGTTCGAGGTCGTCACCGACAAGCCGTGGTCGGGATTCAACTACTACCTCGGCAACTATCGCTCACGCGTCGCCATCAACGCCGATCTCACGCAGTACATGTCCTCCCTGCCGGCCCTCATCGCGCACGAGGCATACCCCGGTCACCACACCGAGCACTGCCGTAAAGAGCAGTTGCTCGTCGGCGCGGGGCACGACGAGCAGTCGATCTTCCTGGTCAACACCCCACAGTGCCTGATGGCCGAGGGCCTCGCCGACCACGCGCTGGCCGCGATCGTCGGTCCCGAGTGGGGAACGTGGGCACAGGAGATCTACGCCGACCTCGGACTCCGCTTCGACGCCGGGCGGGCGATGGGCGTCGGACGCGCCACCGCCGGGCTCCTCGGCGTTCGTCAGGACGCCGCGCTGCTGCTGCACGACCGCCACGCCGACGCCGACACCGTCGCCGAACATCTCCGGCGCTGGCTTCTCGCACCCGAGGAACGGGCCCGACAGATGCTGCGATTCCTCACCTCGCCGCTCTGGCGCGCGTACATCAGCACCTACGTCGAGGGATACCGATTGCTCGAGGCGTGGCTCGAGCAGGCCGACGACCGCGCGGCCGCCTTCGGACGCCTGCTCGACGAACCACTCATCCCGGCGAGTCTGCGGCGCGAACTGCTGTAGACACTCGGCCCGCTCGCTTCGCTCCCGGCGCCTGGTACCTAGAATCGGGGCATGACCGCGAACCCGTCATCCCTGAACTCGATGTCCCTGGCCGAGCTCGACCCCGACGTCGCCGCCGCCATGAACGGTGAACTCAGCCGGCAGCGGGACACCCTCGAGATGATCGCCTCGGAGAACTTCGTGCCGCGTGCGGTGCTGCAGGCCCAGGGCAGCGTGCTGACCAACAAGTACGCCGAGGGATATCCGGGACGTCGCTACTACGGCGGGTGCGAGTACGTCGACGTCGTCGAGGACATCGCCCGCAACCGGGCGAAGGAGCTGTTCGGCGCCGACTTCGCCAACGTGCAACCGCATTCGGGCGCCCAGGCCAACGCCGCGGTGCTGCAGGCCCTGATGGCGCCGGGGGAGACCATGCTCGGTCTCGACCTCGCGCACGGCGGTCACCTCACCCACGGCATGCGCCTGAACTTCTCCGGCAAGCTCTACGAGAACGCCTTCTACGGCGTGAGCAAAGAGGACTTCCGCATCGACATGGACGAGGTGCGCAAGATCGCCCTCGACGTCAAACCGAAGGTCATCGTCGCCGGGTGGTCGGCCTACCCGCGCACGCTCGACTTCGAGGCGTTCCGCTCCGTCGCCGACGAGGTCGGCGCACACCTCTGGGTCGACATGGCCCACTTCGCCGGTCTCGTCGCCGCCGGCCTGCATCCGTCGCCGGTCCCGCATGCCGACGTCGTGTCCTCGACCGTGCACAAGACCCTCGGCGGCCCGCGTTCGGGGATCATCCTGGCCAAGCAGGAGTGGGCCAAGAAGCTGAACTCGGCGGTGTTCCCCGGTCAGCAGGGCGGGCCGCTCATGCACGCGATCGCCGGTAAGGCGGTGGCCCTGAAGATCGCCGCCACCGACGAATTCGCCGAGCGCCAGCGGCGCACCCTGTCCGGGGCGCGGCTCCTCGCCGAACGCCTCAACGGCTCGGATGTGGCCGGGGCCGGCGTCTCGGTCCTGACCGGCGGTACCGACGTCCACCTCGTGCTCGTCGATCTGCGGAACAGCGCCCTCGACGGCCAGCAGGCCGAGGATCTGCTGCATCAGGTCGGCATCACCGTCAACCGCAATGCGGTGCCGTTCGATCCGCGACCGCCGATGGTCACCTCGGGTCTACGTATCGGCACCCCGGCACTGGCCACCCGCGGCTTCGGCGACGAACAGTTCACCGAGGTCGCCGACATCATCGCCACCGCGCTCGCGGCCGGCGATGCCGCCGACGTCTCGGCCCTGCGCGGGCGCGTGTCCAAGCTCGCCCTCGACTTCCCGCTCTACGACGGTCTCGAGGAGTGGGGCCTGATGAGCCGGATCTGACCTGGATTGCCTGTCCCGGCGGCGCGTCCGTATCCTTTCAGCGATGAACGCCCTCACTGAAGACGACCTGATCATCGCGCTCGAGAAGGCTCTTCCCGAGATCGCCGAAGACCACCAGTCGGCCGCGGCTCCATGGAATCCGCACGACTGGGTGCCGTGGGACGACGGACGCAACTTCGGGTTCCTCGGCGGAGCGGATTTCGATCCGTCGGAGGCCTTCCTGTCCGATGAGGCACGTGCGGGACTGCTCGCCCTCCTGCTGACCAAGGACAACCTGCCGTCGTACCACCGGGTGCTGGCCAAGCACTTCCCGGCCTTCTCCGACTGGCGACAGCTCGTGGGCGTGTGGACCGCCGAGGACAACCGCCACGCGATCGTCCTGCGCGACTACCTCGTCGTCCGGCGCGCGATCGATCCGGTGGACGCCGAGGAGCGCCGTCGCATCCACGTCACGCAGGGGTATCGGCAGACGCCGGAGCAGGTCGAGCCACTCGGCCCGCTCGACGTGCTCGCGCTGATGGCGGTACACGAGAACCAGTGCGTCCACTTCATCAAGCGCCTGTCCGCGGTCGCCGGCGACGAGGCACTCGTGGAGATCCTGACGAAGATCTCCAACGACGACCAGGGCCAGGCCACCACCTTCGGCGCGTTCCTCAACGCCGGCATTGTCGCCGACCAGGACGCCACCGTCCTCGCCATCGACCGGGCGCTGGCCCTCGACGAGCCGATCGGCCACGACATCGCCGACTTCGACGCCGAGCGCGCACTCATCGCCGACTACGAGAACGCCGAGGTGAAGGCGGCCATCGCGGCGGCCCTGGCCGACGCGGTCAAGCTCGACACCGTCTCCGGTCTCGGTGAGGAGGCGGAGGCCGCGCGCACCCGCATCCTCGCCCGCACCGGCCGCTGACGACTCGCGCCCAGTACGAACACGGCGCCACCGGGACGACGAAAGTCCTGGTGGCGCCGTGTTGCGTCTCCGGTGGAAACGATACGGCGGTTTACCCACAATTCACGCCGACACACCGGATTCCGGCGCGCCGCCAACGATTTTCGCGCGTACGTTGGCGAGTGACGGACCGCGGGGAAGCGGTTCGTTCGGGAGGTTCAATTCGTGGTTTGTGCGAGCAACGCGAGGGGACCGGCCCCGGTCCTCGTCCACCTCGGCTGACGCCGGGACAACGGACAACTGGACCGGCCGGTCGACCAACACTGGTTTGTGCGGGAGCCGCACGAACGTAGGAGCCCCACGTGACCACACGCACCTACGTCCTCGATACCTCCGTGCTGCTGTCCGATCCCTGGGCGGTCATGCGTTTCGCCGAACACCACGTCGTGCTGCCACTGGTGGTCATCAGCGAACTCGAGGGCAAACGTCACCACCACGAACTCGGCTGGTTCGCGCGTGAGGCGCTGCGCATGCTCGACGACATGCGACTCGAACACGGCCGGCTCGACCTGCCGCTCGAGATCGGCGACGAGGGCGGCACCCTCCAGGTGGAGCTCAACCACACCGACCCCGCCGTGCTGCCCGCCGGCTTCCGCACCGACTCGAACGACTCCCGGATCCTCGCCTGTGCACTGAACCTGCGCGCCGAGGGCAAGGACGTGACCCTGGTCTCGAAGGACACACCGCTGCGGGTGAAGGCCGGTGCGGTGGGCCTGGCCGCCGACGAGTACCACGCGCAGGATGTCGTGGTCTCGGGGTGGTCGGGCATGACCGAACTCGATGTCGCCACCGCCACGGTCGACACGTTGTTCGCCGAGGGCGTCGTCGACCTCGACGAGGCACGCGAACTGCCGTGTCACACCGGTGTTCGACTGCTCAGCGCCACGTCGAGTGCCCTGGGCCGGGTGAACGCGGACAAGCGGGTGCAACTGGTCCGCGGCGACCGCGAGGCCTTCGGACTGCACGGACGGTCGGCCGAGCAGCGGGTCGCCCTCGACCTGCTCCTCGACGAGAGCGTGGGAATCGTCTCGCTCGGCGGCAAGGCCGGTACCGGAAAATCGGCGCTCGCGCTTTGTGCGGGACTGGAAGCGGTCCTGGAACGGCGTACCCAGCGGAAGGTCGTCGTGTTCCGGCCGCTGTACGCAGTCGGCGGACAACAGCTCGGCTATTTGCCCGGTAGTGAGTCCGACAAGATGGGTCCGTGGGCGCAGGCGGTCTTCGACACGCTGGAGGGGCTCGCGTCGCCGGAGGTCATCGACGAGGTCTTGAGCCGCGGCATGCTGGAGGTGCTGCCGCTGACGCACATCCGCGGGCGGTCGCTGCACGATTCGTTCGTCATCGTCGACGAGGCGCAGTCGCTGGAGCGCAACGTGTTGCTCACCGTTCTGTCCCGCCTGGGATCGGGATCTCGCGTGGTGCTGACCCACGATGTCGCGCAACGTGACAATCTCCGCGTGGGCCGCCACGACGGCGTCGCCGCGGTCATCGAGAAGCTGAAGGGACACCCGCTCTTCGCGCACATCACGCTCACCCGCAGCGAGCGGTCGCCGATCGCCGCACTCGTGACCGAGATGCTCGAGGAGTTCGCGCCGTAGGGTCGGCGCCGACCTCTGGGTTCCAATTGCTCGGT
>NZ_JAMBDT010000116.1:0-14921 GCF_025143765.1 Gordonia sp. p3-SID1431 | reverse complement strand
CCCCCGACTCATCAGACCCATTCGAACCGGATCAGACACTGGCCCGAACTATTCGTCGCGACAGACGACATCCGGGCTGCGGAGTAGTGCATGCGATCCACAACATCGTCGAGGTTTGGAACCCGCAGCCGGGGTTGCCCAGTCGTGCGGTGGTCACGGCCCGTCGTGCGTGTCGGCGGGCACAGGCAACGCGTCTATCGGCCCGTAAAGCTCGGCGCGGCCGCACGTAGTCCTCTCGATCTCTTCGGCGTACACACGCTGCTAGCAAACAGGTCGAGAATCGATCAGTCGGAGTAGCGGGGCACGACGGCGAACACCTCGATGTCGCGCGGTACCCCCTTGGCGCGGAATCGTCGACGACGAGTGGCGTACCGATCGGCGCCGGCGGCCTCGACGGTCGCTCCGCTGGCCAACAGCTCACCGGCTCCCGCGGCTGCCGCGACCCGAGCGGCGACGTTCACATCGACACCGAGGAAATCGTCACCGACCGCCCGCGGTTCGCCGGTGTGAAGACCGGCTCGCAGCTGTGGCCGGTAGTCCCCGACCGTCAGGGCACTCACGGCGACGATCACCTCGTGACCGGCCTCGATCGCCTCGACACCGTCGATGAACACGGCCATCGTCCCGTCGCCGAGATGTTTGACGATGCGTCCGCCGCGGCTGCGCACGATGCTCTCGGTGACGCCGTTGACGTCGCGGAGGAGTTGGAGGACCTGGTCGTCTCCGGCATGCAGGGCCCACGTCGAGAATCCGACGAGATCGGTGAACAAGATGGTGGCGGGGACTGGGGTGCGACCGGATCGACGACGTCGTGTGGTCACCAACGCCTGCCACACCTGGATCGATGCGAGGCCGAGCTCTCGTATGGCACTGGGTCTCTCGGGCCGGGACTCGCTGATGAGGCGTGCCACGCGGTCGGATGCACGCGGCCCGGTGATCGGGTTCTCGTCGTGCGGGATCAGATCTCGTGCGGCGCGAGCCGCCTTGACGACCCCGGCTCTGGAGTCGGTGCGGGCCAGCAGGTCGGCCATCCGGCGCCCGGGCCCGGGACGGCCGGGATCGTCGCGTCGGACGGGAAGCCGGTCGCCCCGACGACGGGTCGACCCACCGGCCCTATCGTTCGCTGCGGAGGGTCCGTCCGGACCCTCCGCAGCGAATGTCGCATCGTCGTCGGTCGGACCGGGATCCGGGAGACCGTCGCGGTCACGTGTCGAATCGTCGGCTCCGGTCACGCCTTGAGTCTAGTGGCCCCGCTCATCGCGAGACCGACACCGCCGCGGCCTCGGTGACACCGTTCCAAACGCTGAACAAGCCACACAACGCCGACCCACGTCGCACTGCGACGGGGCCCGATGTGACGACTGATGACGTCGACAGTCGCGAACATCGACAAGGTGATCCAGACGCAGAACAACACAAACAACGCGAAACCGATATAGAACGGCCAGTTGTCCGCGCGGCAATCAGCAGCGCATTCGGATAGTCCGGCCGTGGCCACCAGCACATCCACCATCTAATCGCCGCGGGCAGCCCTACCCGACGGCCTTGTCGAGGAGGACGACCGTGTCGACGAGCGCACCGCCTGCACACGGATCATGCCATCGAAATTCACTCATCCATCATTACGGTCGGCCCTCACAGGCGGGTCGTCATTAGTTCGAGTGGCGCTGTACGAACTACGCGAAGCGTGCTGCACCCGTTCGATCAGAATGGGGCGGCGGAAATGTAGAGCCATGTGCTGCGGTCACCCGCCTGGGGGTCGAACCAGACGGTGAGATGACCGCCCCACTCCCCCGCTGACGCCGGGTCGTTGTAGTCGCCAGCCGGCCGGCCACATGCCGTCAGAGTCGGTGAGCGCGGCGGACCGTGCCTCGACGGTGAGCGCATCGACGCCATATTCGGCGGATCGGTGGTCGCACAGCGCAGCCGTGACTGCCGAATGATCCTGTCGCGCAGCATCGCACTGTCCGATTTCACGACGAGGTAAGCACTCGGTTTGCCTTGCAACTGCGATGTCACTTCCCCGTAGTCGATGGCGCTGTCGTTCAGGTGAACACCCATGGCTTCGGCGATCCGTTCAGCCCCGTCGGCGTCTTCTGTGACCGACACCTTGGACAAGCTGTCCTCGAACCACGACGAGCGAAGAGTGAGCCAACCAGCGGCACCGATGAGCACGATCGCGGCGGCGAAGGCGGTGATGATTCCACCGAGCACCCAGAAAAACAACACCTTGGTACGCACTCATCAACTGTGGCACGCCTACATCTGCCCGCCATCACCTGCACGCGCTGGCCGCGGCGGCGCACCGCGTCTGAGCAGGTCGGGATTGACGACTCGGATGGCCTGGACGAAGGCAACGACGAGCGCTCCGTAGCTGCACACCGAGTACGGCCAGGGGCTGTGGGTGCTCATTGTGATGCGGGGGTCGTCTCGAATCCAGTAGGTGCAGCGCACGCCGAGGGGAAGGAGCTCGAATCGGTGAGACCAGTCGAGGCTGGGATGGAATGTGCTCACCACGTCTGGAGGCGGCGGTGGTAGCTGCTCAGGGGGAAAGCCGACGGGTACAAACCCATCACGCACCGAACACGTGTGACCGGGGTAGTCGTTGTAATCGTCGAGACTGGTCAACGCGAGGAAAGCAATTGCCCCGCAGATCGCCAGCACCGCAGAAACTGCGGCCGAAGATCGTCGGATGTTTCGGCCAGCGGCTCTGAAGGATAGCCAGATGGTCCACGCCCAGAACATGAGCGCGAGGGCGACCGGTGGCGTGAGCAGCACGAAGAACCCTTCCACCGTCACTCCTTCTCTCGCAGACCGCTACTACTCCGCAATCGTTCCACCTGACCCGGACTCCGATTGACCTCGATATCCGCGCCGGCTCCGGTCCTGCCGGAGGTGAACGAATGAGATTGGTCTCGCAGTGGTCCGCCTGAACCATTCTTCTTCAGCTTCGGCTTCGCCCACCCCGGCTGATTACGGGGCGTGTATGACTGGGCACCCGAGCTCTACACCGGTCCACTCGATCAGCCGTCACTCGCTACTGTGCAGCACCTCCTCCATCCCAACGAGCCCGTCATAGGCTCACCTGTCACTCAGTCGAGCGGTACCGGTTAGGCGACCAGTTGTTCGCGGCTTCTGCCGACACCTAGGACTGTCCCGTCGTCTACCGTCGAGATCATGGCCGACGTCAACTTCTACTTCGATCCCGTGTGCCCCTTCGCGTGGATGACGAGCAAATGGGTGCGAAAGGTACAGGCCCAGCGGGACTACACGGTGGAATGGCGGTTCATCTCGCTACGTCTGCTGAACGCACACGTCGATTACGACGCGCAGTTCCCGCCGGAGTACGAGGCCGGGCACACCGCCGGACTCCGCCTCCTGCGCGCGGCGGCGAGCATCCGCCGCGAACACGGACCCGCCGCCATCGGCCCGTTCTACGAGGCACTGGGTACGCGAATCTTCCACGCACACACCGGTTCCTACACCGTCGACGCCACCGACTTCCGCGGTACCGCGGAGTTCCTCGGACCCGTCCTGGACGAACTCGGGTTGCCCGCACACCACCTGAATGCCCTCGACGACGCCGAGTTCGACGCGGAGATCCAAACCGAGACCGACGAGGCCCTGTCCCTGACCGGTCGCGACGTGGGTACGCCGATCATCCACTTCCAGCCGCCCGAGGGAGTTGCCTTCTTCGGGCCCGTCATCAGCCGCCTACCCGGTGACGACGACGCGGTCGTCCTGTGGGACCACGTGATCGGCCTGGCGAGTTTCCCGGGTTTCGCCGAGCTCAAGCGGAGCCTGCGGGAGAAGCCACAACTGCGGGCCTTCGGAGTGTCCGACGGCGAGGCGGGTGCCGAGGAGGACTGGCACGGCGGGAGTCGGCGCACCAAGAAGTGAGCCGCCCCGGCGTCTACTTGAACGGATTGAGCGTCCGGCCGAGGAAGTACTGGATACCCGGCGGAATGGGACGCACGGCCGTCGTGACCAGCTTGTTCACCATGCCGGTCACGCACACCGCGTCGCCCTTCATCACCGCGTTCCACCCCTCGCGCACGACGTCCTCGGGCTCCTGCCACAGCACGCCGGGCAGGCGATCGGCGGTCTCGCGGGTCTCCGCACCCATCGCATCGTGGAACTCACTCCTGGTGAAACCGGGACAGAGCGCCGTCACGTGGATGCCGTGCGGTTTCAGCTCCATGTCCAGGGACTGGGACATCAGCAGCACATACGACTTGATCGCGGAGTAGAGCAGGCCCTCCGCCGGAGGCAGCAGCGCCGTGATGGACGAGACGTTCACGATCCGCCCCCACCGGCGCTTCTTCATCCCCGGGAGCACGCGGTGGGACAGCTCGGTCAGCGAGGTCAGCATCAACTGCAGCTGCCCTCCGACCTCCTCCCACGGCGTCTCGGCGAACTTGGTGCTCAGCGACATACCGGCGTTGTTGATCAGCACGTCGATGTCCAGCCCGAGTTCATCGGCGCGCTCGATGATCGCGGCCGGCGTGCCGGGTTCGGACAGATCCCCGGCGAACACCTCACAGCGAACGCCGTGCTCGCGATGTAGTCGCTCGGACAACTCGTCGAGCCGTTCGGCCCGACGGGCGACCAGCAGTAGGTCGTACCCTTCCGCGGCGAGATGTTCCGCGAACGTCTTGCCGATCCCGGCGGAGGCGCCGGTGATCACGGCGGTGCGGTGGTCGAATGAACTGCGTCGATCCGAGGACATGCGCCGGCTTTCTGTCGATGGACGATGCCGCGAGTAGTACCAGACCGCGCGTCCCTCGTCGGATCACGACAGGCGAGTTTGTTCCAACGAACAGGCTCAGGGAACGTGTCCGTACGGGTGCCAGCCGGACGGATTCCACTTGCCGC
This sequence comes from Gordonia sp. p3-SID1431, assembly GCF_025143765.1. Lineage (NCBI taxonomy): Bacteria > Bacillati > Actinomycetota > Actinomycetes > Mycobacteriales > Gordoniaceae > Gordonia > Gordonia sp. p3-SID1431. The sequence goes on along the minus strand of NZ_JAMBDT010000116.1, from coordinate 10,046 downwards.
CGCGTTCTTGCCGGACCTCGCGCAGGCTGGTACCCACATACCGGGCCTCGAGTTCGGCGTCGGGTTTCCCGGTGTACACCCACCGCTTCGGATCCAGGTTTCCCTCGGCGTCGCGGTAGGACTCCCAGTAGTCGACGCGATGGACGGCCCGGACGAGATCGTCGGCGAACACCAGCACCGGTAGATCGGGGACGGTTCGGTGCGGCCCCGCACGCCAAGCGCTGCGAGCGGATTCGTAGATCACCTCGGCAGTGGCGTCGCTGCGGGCGGACTCGTCGACCTTCACCAGCACGCACACGTCGGGCAACGGCGGCGACACCGGCGCCGCATGTCGCAGGATCAGCTCCTCGATGCGCCACGGCCCCTGTGCATCCGGCGTCTCCGGAAGTTCCGATCCGGCCAGAGCGACGACGTCGACTACCGTGCGTCGTAGCGAAAGCGCGTGCGCTGCAGCCGAATCGACAGAATCTACATCGTACCGCAGAATCCAGTGTTCGACGCCGAACCCGTCGGCGTCGATGTCGCGGATACGCTCGGAGATGGCGGCCGCGACCTCGGCCGGATCGTCGTCGCCGACGATGTCGGCAGGGTCGGGTGCGTCGCCCGCCAGCGCGGCGGCGGTATGGCGGTATACGCGGTTCCCGCGGCCGGCGTCGACATGGAACACCGTGGCGTCACGCGGATCGACCAGTGCATAGACGTAACTACCGAGCACCGTTTGCGCTTCGTGGGGAACAGGTTTCGGGGCACCGGGCGCGGGGACGCCGACCGGCCGCAGCAGGGTGAGGACCTCGTCGACCACCGAAGGGCGGACCCCGAGCCCCCCGGCGGTGATCCCGCCGAAGACGACCTCGCCGGCGCGCTCCCGGTCGACGAATCGTCGGCCGGCGAAACGGTCGACGGCGCGCACCACATCGGCGACCTCGGCGCGCCGGGCCGCCGCACTGCGGGAGAACGTGCGCTCGTCATCCGGGTCGAGCATCTCCGCGAACGCCGACGACGACAAGAAGTCGCCGAGCGCCGTCCGGGGCAGCTCGACCGCATCGATCCTGTTCACCGCCATGGTCGCATGATGCCAGCACCCGACACGCAAACCCGCGAAGCGCTAGTGTACGTTTGTACATGTACATTCGTACATTAACTTGGAAGGGTAGTGATGACCGAGGCAGCGCCCCGCCGCCGACGAGATCCCGAGGAACGGCGACGCACCATTGTCGAGGCCGCCGCCACGCTCATCACCGAGGTGGGCTCCGAGGGGCTCACCCACCGGCTCGTCGCGAAACGTGCCGGTGTGCCGCTCGGTTCGACGACGCAGTACTTCGCCACGCTCGACGATCTGCGCGAGGCAGCGCTCGCCCGCCTGGCCGACGACATCGACTCCGGCCTGGCCGAGGTGGCCGAGACCCTCGCCGAACACGGCCCAGCCGCGGCGGTCTTCGCCGAGACGCTCCACGACTATCTGTCCGACGAGCGGTTGATCCGCGCCGACCTCGCGCTCGTGTCGGCCGCCGTCCTCGATCCCGCGCTCCGCCCGCTCGCGGTTCGCTGGCCCGACGGGCTGGTCGAGATCCTCATCCCGCACGTCGGGCAGACGGCCGCTCGCGCGATCGCCGCGTACACCGACGGCGTGGCCATACACGCACTCCTCTACGGGACGCCGCTGTCCCTCGACGACCTGACCGCCACCCTGACGGCCCTGACCGGGCTGCCCTCCCCCGAGCACGACCGGAGCCGACGATGACCCAGCGATCCGCCACCGAGACCACCAGCGCAGACGGCCTGTCCTTCCGGCGCCGATGGGCGTCGGCCGCCGTGTTGTCGGCCAGCCTGCTGGTCATCACCGTCGACCTCACGATCCTCAACGTCGCACTCCCCGACCTGGCCGGCGACCTGCGCCCGACCGCCGATCAGCAGCTGTGGATCATCGACGCCTACTCGCTCGTCCTGGCCGGCCTGCTGCTCTCCATGAGTTCACTGGCCGACCGGTGGGGCCGAAAACGGATGCTGGTCACCGGCTTCGCGGTGTTCGGTGGGGCCTCGGCACTGGTCCTGCTGGCCGAGTCACCCGAGGCGGTGATCGCGGTCCGGGTGCTGCTGGGCGTCGGCGGCGCGATGATCATGCCGACCACGTTGTCCCTGCTGCGCAGCATCTTCACCGACCCCGCCGAGCGTGCGACCGCCCTCGGGCTCTGGGCCGCGGTGTCGGGCCTCGGTGCGGCCGTCGGGCCGATCGTCGGCGGAGTTCTGCTCGAGTACTTCTCGTGGCGCGCCGCGTTCCTCGTCAACGTCCCGCTGATGGCGGTCGCCATCGTGGCCGCAGTGCTGATCCTGCCGGAGTCGAAGCACCCGCAGCCGGGCCGGTGGGACGCCGTCGGTGCGCTGATGTCGATCGCCGGCATGGTCGCCCTGGTCTGGGCCATCAAGCGGTTCGCCAAGGAGGAGAGCCTCCTCGCACCGGCCGCCTGGGTGGCCCTGATCGGCGCGGTCCTCATCCTGGCCCTGTTCGTCCGACGCTGCATGCGACGCACCGAGCCGCTTCTCGACGTCTCGTTGTTCCGCAGCCGGCCGTTCAGTGCGGGTGTTCTCGCCGCGCTCGGCTCGATGTTCGGACTGGCGGCGGCGCTCTTGCTGCTGGCCCAGTGGCTCCAGTTGGTCGAGGGCCACTCCCCGATCGCGGCCGGTGTGCGGCTGTTGCCGGTGGCGGGAGCGGCGATCGTGTCCTCGATGATCGCCGCCCCGCTGTCCCGGATGATCGGAGCCCGAGCCGTCGTGGCCGGCGGTATCGGCATCGCCGGCGTCGGGATGGCGCTGATGTTCCTCGGTTCCGACGGCCTCGACTACGGCACCGTCGCCACCGCCCAGGTGTTCGTCGGATTCGGCATCGGATCACTGGCCATCGCATCGGCGATGATCATGGCCGGCACCCCGGATGCCAAGGCGGGCAACGCCGCCGCGCTGGAAGAGACCGCCTACGACCTGGGCAATGTGCTCGGGGTCGCGATCCTCGGCAGCGTGGCGTCGATCATCTACCGGACCACGCTGACGGCCGAGCCCGTCCCCGGCGTACCCGCCGAGGTGACCGACGCGGCCGGCGAATCCCTCGGCGCCGCCATGGGTCTCGCCGAAGCCGCCGGGGCACCGGGCCTCGCGGAGCGGGCGGCGGCCGCGTTCACCGACGCCATGCAGCAGACGAGCCTGGTCGGCGGGGTCACGCTGGTCGCCGTCGCCGTGGCCGTCTTCGCGCTCGTGCCGCGCGGCACGGATGTCACGGCCGCGCAGCACTGACGTAGTCGTGCCTGTCATCCGGGCGGGGTGACGAGCTCCCGGTTGAGACGGTCGAGAAGTTCTGCGATCCGCTTCGGCTGATCGTGCGGAGCCAGGTGGCCGCAGTCGTCCAGGACTTTCAGCTCGACGTCGAGCCGCGCATGTACCACCTCAGCCAGCCGCAGTGTCGGCAAGAAGACGTCATGGTCGCCGGAGACCACCATCAAGGGGCGGTCCGTCGGCAATTCATCAGACGGCCCCGGCGCCAGACTCGTACGGCAGTGTCCGGCAACCAGATCCATCCATGCGATCAGCGCGGGATCGACGTTTCTGTCCGGCGCCGTCATCATTCGCAGCAGATCATACGAGCGTTCCGGCCGAGGCGAGGCCAGCCATGAGACGGTTGTGCGCAATGTCCGAGGCGAGACCGCCAAACGGGTGATGCCCGCAGGTGACACGAGTAGGCGTCCGGCGATCAGCGATGAGGCACCGGCCAACGCGATCGCAGCCCCGAGCGAGTGACCCAGCACGATCACCGGATGGGCGACCGTCGCGCCGAGCACCTCGTCGAGCCACCGCCCGTAGGCAGGGATCCGACCGCGTCGCCGCGGACGTTCCGGTGCACTTGTCCCCGGCTGGCCGGGCACGTCCAGACTGATGACGTCGTTGTTCCGCGCGAGTTCGGACAGCAGCGGGATCATCGTCGCCGAGTTCATGTTCGTACCCGGCACCACGACGACAGTGCGCCGGTCGGCGGGTGCCGCCGTCCCGGGGTCGGGAGACCGGGATGCAACGATCCTGGTCCGCCCCGCCGACGTCTGGACTTCCCATTGCGCGGCAACACAATCTGCTGCCGACAACCGGATCTCGCACCATCGTCGGATTACGTCGCGGCCGGATTCGGTCTTGTATGCGGTGATCATCAGGAAATCCCATCGGCGCGTCTTCACGGCACACGGCATCGATGATCAGCCCGGCAAGGGATGACAACGACACACGTGCAGCCGACCAGACTTCCCGGCACTCCACCCGCCACGATAGCAACGGTCGAGACGCAACCGCAGACGATGAGGTCTAGACTCGGACGGGTGCCAGCCTTCAGCCCCCTCGAATGGCCGGTGTTCCGCCAGTTGCGGTCGGGCGACGTCTTCGGGCGCGGACCGGCGGTCACCTCGGCGAGGACACGCGGCATCGAACCGCGCACCGCCACCGCGGACCGTGTGGTCCAGAGCGTGTGCCCGTTCTGCGCGGTGGGTTGCGGGCAGAAGGTGTACGTCAAGGACGAGCGGGTGGTCCAGATCGAGGGCGACCCGGACTCCCCGATCTCCCGCGGGCGCCTCTGTCCCAAGGGCGCGTCGAGCGAGCAGTTGGTCAACAACCCGATGCGGCAGACCTCCATCCGCTATCGGGCCCCGTACGCGACCGAATGGCAAGACCTGGATCGCGATACCGCGATCGACATGATCGCCGACCGTTTCCTCGAGGCCCGACGCCGTGGCTGGCAGGACCGCGACGACGAGGGCCGGCTGCTCCGACGGACCACCGGTGTCGCCTCGCTCGGCGGTGCCACCCTCGACAACGAAGAGAACTATCTGATCAAGAAGCTCTTCACCGCGGCGGGCGCGATCCAGATCGAGAACCAGGCCCGCATATGACACTCCGCGACGGTTCCCGGTCTGGGGGCCTCGTTCGGACGCGGCGGCGCAACGCAATCACTGCAGGACATGGCCAACGCCGATTGCATCGTTCTCATGGGCGGCAACATGGCCGAGGCGCACCCGGTGGGTTTCCAGTGGGTGTCGGAGGCGAAGGCCAAGGGCGCGACGATCATTCACGTCGATCCGCGCTTCACCCGTACCTCTGCGGTGGCCGACCGGCACATCTCCATCCGGGCCGGCTCTGACGTCGTCCTGCTCGGTGCGCTCATCAACTACGCCATCACGCACGAGAAGTACTTCCGCGAGTACGTCGTCGCCTACACGAACGCCGCCACCCTGATCGCCGCGGACTTCCGCGACACCGAGGATCTCGACGGCCTGTTCTCCGGCTTCGACCCGGAGACCGGCGAATACGACGCCACCAGTTGGGCTTACGAGGAACCGTCCGCCCACTCCGACGACGGTGGCCGCGACAGCGAGGACGGCAAGGTCGAGTCGCCCGGCCACCCGGACGACGGGCCGCGGGTGAAGGACCGCGCGGTGGGGCACGAGCATGGCTCCGGCGGGCCGCCGCTGGAACACGGGGCGACAGTGCGCGATGACACCCTGGAACACCCGCGCAGCGTGTTCCAGATCGTCAAGCGTCACTACTCGCGCTACACACCCGAGATGGTGCGCGACATGTGCGGGATCTCGGTGCGCGACTTCGAGTATCTGGCCCGGGCCGTCACCGACAACTCCGGCCGCGAGCGCACCACGTGCTTCGGGTACGCGACCGGCTGGACCCAGCACACCTTCGGCGCGCAGTTCATCCGCGCCGCGTCGGTTCTGCAACTCCTGCTCGGCAACGTCGGGCGCCCCGGCGGCGGCATCATGGCCCTCCGCGGACACGCGAGCATCCAGGGGTCCACCGACATCCCGACGCTGTTCAACCTGCTGCCCGGGTATCTGCCGATGCCCTCGGCGGGCAAGCATGACAGTTTCGCCGACTACATCGACGCGATCACGTCGAAGGCCGAGAAGGGTTTCTGGGCCAACGCCGAGGACTACATGGTGAGTCTTCTCAAGGCGTGGTTCGGGGATGCCGCAACCGCCGAGAACGACTGGTGTTACGACTACCTGCCCCGGCTCACCGGGCCCGCCGGGACCTTCCAGACGACGGTCGACATGCTCGCCGACAAGGTCGACGGTTACTTCGTCCTCGGCCAGAACCCGGCGGTCGGATCGGCCAACGGGCGCCAGGCGCGGATGGCGATGTCGCACCTCAAATGGCTCGTCGTCCGCGACCTCAACATGATCGAGACGGCCACCTGGTGGAAGGAGGGCCCGGAGATCGAGTCCGGCGAGCTGCGCACCGAGGACATCGCCACCGAGGTGTTCTTCCTCCCCGCGGCCACGCATGTGGAGAAGGCCGGCTCGTTCACGCAGACCCAGCGCATGGTGCAGTGGCGCCACCAGGCGGTCGAGCCACCGGGTCAGTGCCAGAGCGAGATGGACTTCTTCTTCGAGCTCGGGCGGCGCATCCGCGAACGCCTCGCCGGGTCGACCGACGAACGCGATCGCCCACTGCTCGACGTCACCTGGCACTATCCCCTCGACGACCACGGCAACCCCGACCCCGAGGCGGTGCTGTCGGAGATCAACGGCTACCACGTGACCGGCGAAGACGCCGGCACGAACCTCACGTCCTACACCCAGATGAAGCGCGACGGCTCGACTGCGGGCGGCTGCTGGATCTACACCGGGGTCTACACCGGCGCGGACACCGTCGGGCCGTCGAACCTGGCCGCACGCCGGGTCCCGCAGGGCGGTGGCGGGGTCACCCAGCACGAGTGGGGCTGGGTGTGGCCGGCGGATCGTCGAATCCTCTACAACCGTGCGTCGGCCGACCCCGACGGCCGGCCGTGGAGCGAACGCAAGCGGTACATGGAATGGGACGCCGACGCCGGGCGGTGGGTCGGTCCCGACGTGCCCGACTTCCCGGTCGACCTGGTTCCCGATGCCCGTCCCGACCCGTCGGTCGGCGGCGTCGAAGCCCTCTGCGGCGACGACCCGTTCGTCATGCAGGCCGACGGGAAGGGCTGGCTCTACGCCCCGCGCGGGCTGGTCGACGGCCCGTTGCCGACGCACTACGAACCGCAGGAATCCCCGGTGGTCAACGCGCTGTACCCCCAACAGCAGTCGCCATCGCGAGTCCTATTCCCCCGCACGGACAATCTCGACGCACCCAGCGGCGAGAGCCCCGGTTCCGAGGTGTACCCGTTCGTGTTCACGACGTACCGCCTCACCGAGCACCACACCGCAGGTGGCATGAGCCGCTGGACGCCGTACCTGTCGGAACTGCAGCCGGAGATGTTCTGCGAGATCTCACCCGAACTCGCCGAAGAGCGGGGCCTCACCAACGAGGGCTGGGCGACGATCGTGTCGCCGCGCGCCGCGATCGAGGCGCGGGTGCTCGTGACCGACCGCATGATGCCGCTGACCATCAACGGCCGGCAGGTGCATCAGGTGGGGCTCCCCTATCACTGGGGCGTGGGTTCCGACGCCGTGGTCAGTGGCGACGTCGCCAACGATCTGATCGGGGTCACACTGGATCCGAACGTGCAGATCCAGGAGTCCAAGGTGGGCTCGTGCGACGTCATCGCCGGGCGCCGGCCGCAAGGCCGGGCACTGCTCGACCTGGTGCGCGCCTACCAGGAGCGGGCCGGGGTCACCGTCGAGACCGACAACCAGCACATCACCGGGAAGGCGGAGGAGTAGATGGGACAGCTGTCCGGGCCATCCGATCCCAGCACCGACGCGCACTGGAACACCCACGAGGAGCGCAAGGGGTTCTTCACCGACACCTCGATCTGCATCGGCTGCAAGGCCTGCGAGGTGGCGTGCAAGGAATGGAACGGCAACCCGCGCGACGGCGACCTCGCCCTCACCGGGATGTCGTACGACAACACCGTCGCCCTCGGCGCGAGCACCTGGCGCCACGTCGCCTTCATCGAGCAGAATTCCGACCGCATCGCCGAGGCCCGCGAGTCCGGGCCTGCGCTCGTCGGACTGGGCATGCCCGCGATGCCCGGCTCCTCGCCTGAAGATCGTTCGTCTCTGCCGACCAGGCCCTCTCCCCTGCCGGCTGAGCCGGCGAGGAGCGAAGCGACGAGCCGAGTCGAAGACCCCGACACCCCCGAGTTCCGCTGGCTGATGTCGTCGGACGTCTGCAAGCACTGCACGCACGCCGGGTGCCTCGACGTCTGTCCGACGGGCGCGCTGTTCCGCACCGAGTTCGGCACCGTCGTGATCCAGGACGACGTCTGCAACGGCTGCGGGACGTGCGTGGCCGGATGTCCGTTCGGCGTCGTCGAGCGCCGGGCCGACGGCACCGCCGCGCCGACGACCCGCTCCGGCGAACGCAAGGGCGAGCAGCCCGAGGTGCCCAAACGCGGTGTCGCGCAAAAGTGCACGCTCTGCTACGACCGGTTGCTCGACGACGAGACACCGGCTTGCGCGAAGACCTGCCCGACCACGTCGATCAAGTTCGGCGACCACGACGACCTCGTCGACGACGCGCACGCCCGCGTCCGGGCGCTGCACGAGCAGGGCATGACCGAGGCGCGGCTCTACGGCGCCAACCCGAACGACGGTGTCGGCGGCACCGGATCGGTGTTCCTGCTGCTCGACGAGCCGGAGGTCTACGGACTGCCGCCGGACCCGCGGGTGTGCACCGCGGACCTGCCGGCCATGTACAAGCGCGCCGGGATCGCGGCGGCCGGAATGCTGGCCGCCGCCGCACTCTCGTTCCTACGGGGCGGCCGATGACCTCGTCGGAGTTCGACTCCTTCCGTCCGCCGGAGCCGCCCCGGCGGCGCGGCCGGGGTTTCGGCCGTGGCGGAAAACGCAGACCGGGTAGAGGTTTCGGGCAGGGCGACGGCAACCGTGAGATGTCGATGGTGCCCGATGCCGAATTCACCTCGTATTACGGGCATCCCGTCGTCAAGCCACCACCCTGGGACGAGAAGGTGGCCGCCTACCTGTTCCTCGGCGGTGTCGCCGGCGGCTCCGGCGTCCTGGCCGCCGGGGCCCAGCTCACCGGGCGGGACGCGTTGCGCCGCAACGCCCGCCTCGGTGGTCTGGGTGCCGTGGGTCTGGGCGGGATCGCGCTCGTCGCCGACCTCGGACGGCCGGACCGGTTCTACAACATGTTGCGCACGTTCAAGGTGACGTCGCCGATGAGCGTCGGTTCCTGGATGCTGTCGGCGTTCAGCGGGGCACTCGGCGTCGCGGCGGTCGCCGAGGTCGACCGGATGACCGGTGCGCGGCTGCCGCTCGGGCCGCTTCGTGCGGTGTTGCGCGCCGTCGAGGCCCCCGCCGGGCTGGCCGCCGGGCTGGCGGGTCCGCCGCTCGCGGTGTACACCGCGGTCCTGCTCTCCGATACCGCCGTGCCGACCTGGAACGCCATGCACCGGGACCTGCCGTTCGTGTTCGTCAGTTCCGCGAGCCTGGCGTCGAGCGGGCTGGCGCTGGTCACCACGCCGGTCGGTCAGGCCGGGCCGGCACGGACTCTCGCGGCGCTGGGCGTGGTCGGCGACCTCGTCGCGATGCGACTCACGGAGCGACGGATGGACCCGGTCGCCGCCGAACCGCTCCACCACGGAAAGGCCGGCACCCTGCTGCGCTGGAGCGAGCGACTCGCCGTCGCCGGCGGAGTGGGCGCGTTGCTCAGCGGGCGCTCCCGCCCCCTGGCGGTCGTCTCGGGACTCGCACTGCTCGCCGCGTCGGCCTGCACGCGATTCGGCGTCTTCGACGCCGGCATCGAGTCGGCCAAGAACCCCCGCTACACGATCGAACCGCAGAAGCGCCGCCTCGCGGCCCGTCGTGCCGCCGGAATCACCGACGACTCGATCACCACCGGGCCGCCCGCGCCCTGAGCGGTGCCCACTGAGGAGCGCCGCCCCCTGCTGCTCCCTGAGCGCCAGCGCCGCACTCCGCTCCCGAGCGCAAGCGCCACCCCCTCCGCTCTCTATCCGAAAAAGGCGGTCCCCATTGCTCCCTGAGGTGCGAGGAGCGCAAGCGACGAGCCACGAAGGGCCTGGTGAGACACGTTGCGTGACCCTTCGTGGCTCGCTTCGCTCG
>NZ_JAMBDT010000115.1:0-15066 GCF_025143765.1 Gordonia sp. p3-SID1431 | reverse complement strand
GACGATCCCGCCTTCCTCGACCGCCACGGCATCATCGACGCCGACACCGCCCGGCAGCTGCTCGCCGAAGCGCGCCGCACCTACATCCATCCCGCACCGACCCCCGCCGCGCCCGACGCGCCACCGGTATCGCCTCCCGGCGCGGACAGTTCGACAACCCGGTACACCCCGTCGAAGAAGCTGCAGGCGCTGGTGCGTGCCGGTGAACTGTGCTGCACCTTCCCCGGCTGCAACGCCCCGGTCTGGCAGATCGATCTCGACCACACCGAACCCTTCGACCACGCCGACCCGCGGCGCGGCGGCCCGACCGATGCACGCAACCTCAAACCGCTGTGCCGGTTCCATCACCGAATCAAGACCTTCACCAGCTGGCAGGACCACCAAGACGAACTCCAGACCGCCTGGTTCACCACACCCACCGGGCACATGTTCGTCGGCAACGCCTTCAGCGGACGCGACCTGTTCAACAAACTCTTCCCCAGACGGTCACCCGATCACCCCGCCCGCGACAGACTCAACACGCAACGCGACAACGACTTCCGACGCCAGCAACGCGCCGAGAAGCGCTGGAACGACGCCAACCCACCGCCGTTCTGAACACCGCCGCTACCCCTATCGCCGGTCAGGAACACCCTGACACGGTGGGTGAAGTCATGCGGCGAATGTCGACCTCGCGACGCGGCCGTTCACCACCGCGACGTCAAGGACAGGCACGCCGTTGCCCCCCCGGACGCAACCAGTGATGAACGCGCTCGACCGTGCGACATCAACTCGCAGACCGCATCAACCGCGGGCCAGAGATAGGACAATGACAGGGAGCCGCTGCGCATTCGAGTTCCGTCCCGTCCGGCATCGCCCGTCGCAACCCATCGAAGGACGACCCCGCCCCAGTAGAATCGGACACATAACTCGGGCACACATCGCGATAACCGTAGCCGGCTTGCTCGGCGGACTCGCCGCCGGCGGGTGGATTGAGAGCGAATCGTACATCGCCGCAACACTTGTCATCGTCGGTTGGTTGACCTTCTTTGGCGTGTTCGTCTGGCAGGAACGTCGAAACCGGCACGAAGCCGCAGCGTCGACGTAGAAGACGACGAGGCGCCCCGACTCGTAGCAAGCACCCGGCGCGGCGTGGCTGTGGTTCGAGCCGGTCCTGTGAAACCGCTGCGCAGAGACACACGCAACGGCTATCGTTCCATCCGTCCGCGACCGAGCCGGTGGATGAAGTTCGCGATGAGCGTGCGAACCGAGAAATTCGACGCCGTCATCGTCGGTGCCCGATGCGCCGGCACCGCAACGGCAATCGCGCTGGCCAGCCGTGGGTTACGCGTTCTCCTCATTGATTCGGCACGTTTTCCGTCCGACACCTTGTCGACTCATCTGCTGTGGCCGTCGACCATGGCCGAGATCCACACGCTCGGCGCTCTGCCCGATGTCGAGGACGCCGGCGCGCCGCGACTTCCGACAGCCGAGGCCGCTCTCGATGACATCGGCTGGCGGACCACGTATTCGCCGGTCTCGGGCATCGATTACGCGATGTGCCTACGTCGTTCGCACCTCGACGCCGCCCTCCAGCGAACCGCCGTCGCCGCCGGCGCCGACCTTCGGCAACTGTGCCGGGCGACGTCGTTGATCTGGACCGACGGCCGCGCGGCGGGCGTCGTCTACGTCGACGAGGACGAACATGAGCATCGTGCGGTCGCCCCCGTGGTGATAGGCGCGGACGGGCGCACGAGCATGGTGGCGCGGGCGGCGAATGCCCAGATCCCGCTGGTCTCCACGCCGAGCGGCCGTTCCTGCTATTTCGCGTACTGGACGGACCCACGAACCGAGTTGCGCCACATCGCTTCCCAATGGCGTGTCGGCGGTCTCCTCGGGACCGCGTTCCCGTGCGACGGCGGCCACACGCTGTGCCTGCTGCAGCCACCGATCGGAATGGACGGCGAGTTCCGTGGCCGCCGGGTCACCGATGCCTACCTGGCGGGAGTCGCCGCGCTACCCGGACTCGCACGCCGTCTCGACGGCGCCGAGATGACCTCACGCGTGCGGTCGTGCACGGGCATCGAATCCTACTTCCGCCGGTCGAGCGGACCGGGATGGGCGCTGCCCGCGACGCCGGGCACTTCAAAGATCCCGTCACCGCGAAAGGAATCCGGGATGCCTACCGGTACGGCCGCCTGCTCGGCGAAGAACTGGCACCCATCCTGCGAAGCCGTGACCCCGACCCCGATGCCGTCGACACCGCCACCGCGGCCTGGGCGAGCAGACGCGAGCGCGAATGCGTCGAGATCTACCAGTGGACGAACTTCCTGGCGTCCGGCACCCCACCGTCGCCGCTCGAGCACGAGGTCAACCGCCGGGCCCGGGATCGACCCGAGTACGCCGCGACACTCGGATACATCTACAACCGGACGCAACCGCCATGGGCGATGCTCCCCATGACCGCGCTGCCGGGGCTCGTCTACGGCGCGACTCGGCGCGCGTCGCTGCGCGACATCGCCGCCGACCTACGAACACAGTCGCAACGCATGCGATCCGACCGACGTGAACGCCGCACGCTCGCCCGCCTCAGCCCATCAACACCGACCCCGACGGGTAGCTTTCGGCGAATCCGTCGGGAAGCGGCGCGATGAAGACGTTCTCGGTGCGGGTACGGGTGATCCGCCACCGGCCGTCGTCCTTGCGAAAGGCGTTGTTCAGCCGGCTCGACCGCAGCAGGGCCGAGCCGTCGCCGAACAGCCACGGCTGCATGTGAATCCACTGCCCTTCGGCCTCGTCGCCGTCGACGTGGATCTGCTCGGAGGTCAGGTAATGCGCATTGAGCACCAGTGCCGGGTCCCGCTTCTCGCCCCAGAAGCGCTGGAAGTGCTCGCCGATGGCCTGCTTGCCCTCCGCGCGCCCGAACTGACCGTCGTAGTACTCGCCGACGCCCTCCCACACGGCGTCGTCGGTGTAGAGGTCCAGGATGCGCTCGACGCGCTCGGCGTCATCCGCGAGACCGGGTTCGGGACACGGGGTGTCACAGAGGAACATGTACCGAGCCTGGATTCGCCGGATCTCGGCTTCGGCCTCCAGGGTCTCGACCCGCGCGACGAGCGCCGAGATCCTGGCATCGACATCGCTCATCGCCCGAGCACCTCGACCACCGCACGCGCCTCCGAGATCCAGGCCTCGACCTCAGAGCCGTTCACGCCCAGCGGCAACTGCGACAACCGGAGCGTCATCGAGTATCCGCCGCGTGCGTCCCGGATCGGCAGGACGACGGAACCGACGTCATAGGTCTGATCGGGTCGCACCTCGCGAAGGCGATAGTCCACGGCCGACTTCCCGATGGACTCGCAGATCTCGCGCTCCTGCGAAGGCGTCAACCGGCCCCGCTCATAGGATTTCGTCGCCTCCCGCATCTCCTCGTACGCAGTCGACGAGGCATCGGGCAGGAAGGACACCAGGTAACCGTGCCGCCGCACGAAGTCGAGACGGTCGCGATGTACCTGCCGCACATCATCATCGGCATGCCGGAGCTTCGCCAGCCACCGCTCCCGGGTCTCGTCGTCCTGGTCGAACACGTACGTGTCCCCGATGGGCGGCACCATCGGGATGCGGTACGCGAGGCCTTCCTCACGGTCGACGCCCGGCGCGGTGGCCGACAACACGACGGCCATCTCGTCGCGGCTGACCGCGGTGAGGACCGACACCTCGCAGCCGACGGACGTCGCCAATGCCTCCACCTGCGGGCGCGCCGCGTGCGCGGCGTGGATCGTCGGCAGGATCTCGTGGTCCATTCGGGCCATCAGCGACGTCGACACGAAACTGCCGTAGCCACCCTGGAAGAAGATCAGCGGCGACACCGGGTTGGTCACGGCCAGATCCCGCACCTCACAGAGCGTTATCCAGTGATCACCCGCTTCGACGATGTTGCTGATGCGGGTGTCGATCCAGGCCACCGAATCCGCGAGAACCGGATCGCCCGAAGGCGAAGGGAACCAGTCGATGCCCGCGAGCTTGTCCTCCCAGCGCTGCGCGATGGTGAGGACGACGTCCTCCTGTTCACCGCCGAGGATGTTGATGCACAACGACTCGCAGGCCCGCATCTTCTCGAAGGTGCGCGAGGTCTTCATCGGCATGAAGGACACCAACGGCGGGTCCATCGACACCGAACTGAAAGTCCCGACGACCATGGCCAGCACGGAGCCGTCGTCACCGCGTCCCGTCACCACGACCACGCCGGTGGGATAGTGCCCCATCACATTTCGGAAGATGCCTGGGTCGATGGCACTGATCACGTTGTCGGACATGTCTTCTCCTGGGATCGAATCGTCGCGGTGGTCGGGCACTCAGGCGGACCGGGCCTCGACCGGCTCCTGGACGTACCGCTTCTGCAGAATGGCACCGAGTCGCTCCGGCCAGAGGAAGGCGATGCACAGTGCGCCGCCGACCAGCAGGACGATGCCGGTGATCGTGAACGCCTGGTGCACGCCGGCCGCCATGTTGTCGGCCATCTCCGCGCTGGGCTTCTCACCCTTCGGCGGCGACACATACCCCGCGTCGGTCATGAGCCAGCCGACCAGGATCGGCGAGATGACCGCGCCGAACGACGCCACGCCGCCGAGGGTGGCCATGAGGATCGGTCGCTGCCGAGCGCCGACCGCATAACCGATCGCGGTGGCGGTCATCGGGAACGCCAGGCTGCATCCACCGGCGAGGCACAGCAGCGCGACCGCGGTGATCCCGGACGACGCCTGGATGGCGATGAAGCACAACCCGGCCAGTACCGCGGCGCAGCCGAACGGGACGGCGATCGCCCGATGTGCCGAACTCCCCCGGTGCAGCATCCGGTGCCCGAGCGCACCCAGTCCGAGCAGGACGAGCGCGCCGACCACCCACGGCACGGTGGTCACCGCACCGACCTCACCGAGCGACAGCCCGACCACGGTGCCCAGGTACTGGGGCAGCCAGGTCGTCAGGAAGCCCTGCACCCAGAAGTTCGACGCCCCGCCGATCACGGCGGAGATGAACGCCAAGCTCAGCAGCGCACGCCAGATCTTGACCGGCTTCTGCTCGTCGACCGCGGAGGTCGCGACCTCCTTCGCATCGGCAACCGTCTCGTCGGTGTCGAGTGCCGGCTCTTCCGGCGACGAGGCCTTCTTGGGACGGTAGGGACCGTCCGCGCCGATCGCCCACCAGGCGATCACCCACACCAGGCCGATGATGCCGAGAACACCGAACGCCCAGCGCCAACCCCACACGGCGATGACCCAGGCCAGCAGCGGCGCCGCGAAGACAGGTCCCAGCGTGGAGCCGGCTGCGATCAGGTTCGACGGCAGCGCACGACGGGTGGGCGAGAACCAGGTGTGCGCGGAGGTGAGCGACATGGCCGTCGCGGGCCCCTCGGCGCCGCCGAGAATGATCCGCGTCACCAGCAGGATGGCGGCGCCGCCGCCGAGCAGCATCGGGAATTGCAGCACCGCCCAGGTGACGCCCATCGCGAACAGGATCCACTTCACCGAGATCTTCGACGCCAGGAACCCGGTGACGACCGAGACGATCGCGTACAGGAAGAAGAAGGCACTGCCGATGAATCCGAATTCGGTTGCGGTCAAGCCGAGTTCGGGCATCGCGTCGGCCGAGACCAGGCCGAGCACCGCCTTGTCGGCGAACGCGATGATCTGGAACAGCACGAGCATGCCGGTGACGATCCAGGCCCGTCTCGACATGCGGCCGAAGTCGATTCGTCGATCGGGGGCGGTCGGCGACGACGGCGTCGTCACCGCGGGTTCTCTGAGGCTCATTGGGTTTCCTTGGACTGGCGGGTGCGAAGACGCCGGGCTGTCGGGGGCTGGCAACGACGTTATGGCCACCCGTCCCTACGGGGATACGAGGGAAATCTTTACTGTCGCCGCGATGCGCGACAGGGCAGACTGGTCCCAGCACATGAAGGAGGAACGGTGAGCTCGGCCTACTGGAAACAGCCCATCAGTGAGCAGGCGACCGCGGTCCACGAGAAGGTGGTGTCGGCGGAAATTCTCGCGGAACAGGTCCGTGAGGAGATCGTCGGCACCGACACCGATCTGCGCGCGTGGGTCGAGCTGTCCCCGGCCGTCGTCGACGAGGCACGCAGGCAGGATGGGATACCGGGTCGCCGGCCCCTGCGAGGCGTCTCGCTCGGGGTCAAGGACCTCATCGACGTCGAGGGCCTCCCGACCCGTGCCGGTTCACCCGTCACGTCGTCGTCGCCGGCTGCGTCGGATGCGCCCTGTGTCAATCGTTTTCGCGATCTGGGCGCCGTGATCCAGGGCAAGACGGTCACGACCGAGTTCGGCTACTTCTCGCCCGGGCCGACGCGCAATCCGCACCACCCCGGGCACACGCCGGGTGGGTCGTCGAGCGGTTCGGCCGCCGCCGTCGGCGCGGGCGTCATCCCGGTGGCGTTGGGTACGCAGACCGCCGGCTCGTTGACCCGGCCGGCCGCCTACTGCGGCGCCGCGGGCATGGTTCTCGCGCACGGCTCGACGGACCTGTCCGGCGTCACCGGACTCTCGGAGTCGCTGGACTCGCTGGGCATCCTCACCCGCGACATCGCCGACCTGCAGTACGTGTACACCGCCTTCACCGGCCGCTCGCCGATCGTTCCCGGTCGCTCCACCGTCCGGACCGTGGTGGTGTGGGGCGGCAGCGACCTGCACCCGATCGACCCGGCGATGGCGGACCTGGTCGACCGGCTGCCGGACCTGCTCGAGCGAGCCGACGTCGAGACCCGCGCACTCGAATACGACGACCATGTCCGCACCCTGGCCGACGACCACGTGACCGTCATGTCCCATGAGGCGGCCGAGACGCTGGACGATGTCGTCCGGGACCATGCGGCCGCGCTCAGCCCCGCGCTGCTCGACCTCGTCGACGCCGGCCGCGCGGTCCGGCCCGCGGACCACGCGGCCGCCCTCATCCGCCGCGACCGCTCCCGGGATCTGCTGGTCGAGACGCTCGGCGATCACACGGTGATCGTCGGTCCCGCCGCACCCGGCCCCGCACCGAGCGGCCTCGCCGCGACCGGGTCGCCGGTCCTGAGCCGACCGTGGCAGCTGCTCGGCTGCCCGGTTGTCGTCGTCCCGGGGGCGACCACGGACTCCGGGATGCCCCTCGGACTACAGGTGATCGGCTTGCCGGGGCGGGAGTCGGCCCTGTTCGAGGTCGCCGCGGTGCTCGAGAACGAGCTCCGGTCCCATCCGGTCGTCCCGGCCTGATCCGGTTGCGAGAGAGAAGATCTGCATGACAGTCAAACCCCGTCCCGAGACGCACCACCGGATGTTCCTCACGTGCTACGAGGACACCTTCAACTACGGCTGGCACCATGTCGACCTGTTCGTCCACGACGAGTACGGCCGGGAGGTCAACTGGGTGCACTGGACCGTCGAGGCCGACGGCCCGGAGGCGGCCGACGAGTCGGTCCGGCGCGAGGAACCCTGGCTCAACCGGACCTCGGAGTGGCGCCACCAGGTGAGTGCCGTCGGGATGAACTACTGGACGGCCGACGCGGCGTGGACGTGACCGCATCGGATGCGACCGCGACGGTGTACGTCGTCGACGACGACCCGGAACTCTGCGAATCGGTCGACTGGCTGCTCGGCAGCATCGGGATCTCGCCGCGGATCTGCCACAGTGCCGACGACTTCCTCGCGCAGTACTCCGGGGACACCCCCGCGTGCATCGTGCTCGACGTCCGCATGCCGACGATGAGCGGTCCACGACTGCAGGAGAAGCTCAACGAGTTCGCGCCGCACGTCGCCATCATCTTCGTCTCCGCACACGGCGACATCCGGATGTCGGTGTCCACGCTGCAGGCCGGTGCGATGGACTTCCTCGAGAAGCCCTACGACCCCCAACGACTGCTCGACGCCGTCCAGGCGGGCATGGAGAAGGCGGTCGAACGGTTCCGCACCCACGAGCAGAAGCGGTGGGTGGAATCGAAGGTCGCGCTGCTCACCCCCCGCGAGCGGGAGATCCTCGCGCTGGTGGTCGAGGGTCTGCCCAGCCAGAACATCGCCCGACGGCTCGACATGAGTGTCAAGACGGTCGACGTGCACCGCGCCCGGATCAAGAGCAAGACCGACGCCGACAGCATCAGCACGCTCGTGCGGGACATCCTGCGGTTCGACGTCGAGGTGCCGACCAACCCCTGAGGGTCGGCCGGTCGCGCCCGGTCAGTAGTAGTCGAGCACCATCTTCTCGCCGGTGGTCCGCGAGACGCACACCGCGATGACCTCGCCCGACTCACGCTCGGCCTTGGTCAGCACGTTGTCGCGATGCTCCGGTTCACCGGCGAGGACCTGCATGATGCAGGTGCCGCAGATGCCCTCCTGGCAGGACGTGTCGACGTCGCAGCCGTTCTCCTCGAGGACCTCGACGATGCTCCGGTCGGCCGGTACGTGATAGGTCTCGCCGTCGAGCTCGACGTCGAAGGACGTGTTCGCCGAGGCGTCCGGCTGGTCCGTGGCGGAGAAGTGCTCGAAGTGGACGGCATCGGCCGGGACGAACCGTTCGGCCAGGTCCCGGACCTTGGTCATGAAACCGTCGGGGCCGCAGACGTAGACGTGCGACTGCGGCGGCGCCGATTCCAGAGCGGCTGTCAGGATCGCTCCCTGGGCGTCCCGGCCGACGCCGACGTGAGCGTGGAGCTTCTCCGGGCAGCGCTCCTGCAGCAGCGGCAGGAAGGCGGCGTCCTCCGCCGTACGGGCGAAGTAGTGCAGCTCAAAGCTGATGTCGTGCACATCCATGTACCGGGCCATGCTCAACATCGGGGTGATGCCGATGCCGGCGGCGACCAGGACGTGATGCGTTGCCGTGGAATCGATCCCGAGCAGATTACGCGGCTCGCTGATCTGCAGCCGGTCACCGACGCGCAGCTCGTGCAACGCTGCCGACCCACCGCGCGAGTTGTCCTCGCGTTTCACGGCGACCGCGAACGACTCCCGGCCGTCGGGACGGCTGCAGAGCGAGTACTGGCGGGTGATGGCGGTCGGACCGACGACGTCGATGTGCGCACCCGGCGTGTACTCCCCCATCGTCGAGCCGTCCGGCTTCGACAGGTAGAACGTCTTGATGCTCGGGGTCTCCTGGACGATGGCGGAGACGACGACGTCGGTGAGGGCCATGGGAGTGCTCCTGGTGGTGACAGTGGGTTCGGCGGTGCGGTCAGCGGACGAAGAGCCCGCCGTTGACGTCCCAGCACGCGCCGGTGACGAAGAAGGCGTTCTCGGCGGTCAGCAGGCCGACCATGTCCCCGATGAAGTCGGGGCTGCCCAGCTTGCCGACGGGTATCCCGGCGATCACGGCGCCGAGTTTCTCCGGCGGTACGGTCGCCTTCACGACGGGCAGGTCGTGGGGTCCCGGCGCGATGGCGTTGACCGTGACACCGCGCGCCGCAAGTTCTTTCGCGAAGATCTTGGTGACCGTGAGGATCGCACCCTTCGACGTCGCGTAGTGGGCGCCGGTGGCGGTGCCGCCGTTCTGACCGGCCAGCGAGGCCATGTTGACGATGCGGCCGTAGCCCTCCTCGGCCATCGCGGCACCGAAGACCTGGCAGCCGAAGAAGATGCTGTTGACGTTCGTGTTCAGCACCCGGTTGAAATCCGGCTCGTCCAACGTCATCAGATCGGCGGCCTGGGTGAGTGCGGCGTTGTTGACCACGATCGTCGGTGTGCCCCACACCGACTGCACGTGCGCGAGGGCGTCGACGAAGTTCTGGCGGTGCGCGACGTCGAGGACTGCCGCCTGCGCGGTCGACCCGTCGGGCGAGAGTTCCTCGGCGATCCGCTGCGCCGCGTCGAGTGCGATGTCGGTGAGCAGGACGCGATGACCGTCCCGGTGCAACCGCCGGGCGATGTGCGAACCCATGCCGCCGGCGGCACCGGTGACGACCGCGATCCCCTTGTTCGTCGAACTCATGTCCAGGTCCGTCCTCACACCAGGTAACCGGAGGCGCTGACCGCGTCCTCGCTGTCGATGAGACGGGCCACCTTCAGACTGATCCGGTCGTTACCGTCGGAACCGAGGCTGATGGTGTGGGTGAGCTCGGCGCCGATCGTCGAGAAGGCATCGCGCTTGAACGCGTTGAGGATCTGCGCGGACCGCAGGATGACGGTGTCGTCGCTGACGTCGGACACGGTGAACCGCGAGATGACCCGGACCGTGCGGGCAGCGGCGACCGCCGACGGTGCGTAACCCTGCATCATCCGTTCGACGCGCAGGCGCCGCATCCGCTGGTCGTCGTACACCATGTTCAGCGACGAGTCGAAATCGTCGGTGTCGGGATCGATCGGGATGACGTAGTGCGCGTCATCGGTGTAGAGAGCCTCCCACGCCGGGTAGTCCTTGGCGTCGAGGAGTTCGGCTTCCTTCCACACGAGCGCGATCGCGCGCAGGACGCGCGGGTCGTTGAAACTGTGCAGTTCAGTCATCGCTCATCATCCTCTTCCACATGGCGTAGGACTCGCGCATCCCCGTCTCGTCGGTGACATGCGATGTGGGCCAACCCTCTTCGGTCGTGTACTCGCGGTTCTCCCCGCGGTTGACCAGGATCGGCATGTTCGGGTTGCCACCGGCGCCGATCTGGACGCGATCCCATCCCTCGGCGTCGTCTGGGCTGCCGAAGCCGAAGGGGCCCTGGAAGTGCTCGTGGATCCGCAGGCGCTCGCGGTTGATGCTCTCCGGCCCACCGTCCATGCCGATCGCCATGTGCCACACCTCGGTCACGTCCACGCTGATCGGGATGAGAACCCGGAAGAACGACGACGACATGGCGATGTTCGGGAACATGTTGAGGTTGAACCCGCAGCCGTGCATCGAGCGCATGTAGCGACGGATGCGTTCAGGACTCTCCCCCGCCTCGGCGAGTTCGTCGACGAGATGCTGGAACCGCGGCTGGACCTCCTCGGAGCCGTCGTCGATGTCGAGGTCCGCGTGCGCGGCCGCCATGATCGCGACGCTGTGACCGTTGCCGAGCGCATGCGTCTCGGCGGCCGGATCGTCCATGAACGACATCATGTTGGCGGTCTCGGCGTCGACGGAGGCCATCCACGACTTGTGCACCATCGGGAAGTGGTAACCATCGGTGGTGTTCTCGAGCTGGATCTTCCAGTTGCCCTTGAACCGGAACTTGTGGCTGCCGAGGACCTTGGTGGGAAATCCGTTGGACTGCTTGAGGAATCGCTCCATCCAGATCTTCGCATCACCCAGGTGGTCTTCGAGCGGTTCGATCTCGGTGTTGAACGTCGCGAAGATCATGCCGAGATAGCTCTCGGTGCGCAGCTTCTGCAGGGGGAAGTCGTTCTTCTCGACGACGCCCTCGTAACCGTCCGGGTACGGGATGCCGCGCAGTCGACCGTCGAGGGTGTACGACCAGTTGTGGTACGGGCAGGTGAAGCCGTTGGCCTTGCCGCTGCGCTGGTCGCACACCGTCGCCCCGCGATGCCGGCACCGGTTGAGCAGGGTGTTGAAGTTGCCCTTGCGATCCCGGGTCACGATGACCGGTTGATCCCCGACCTGGGTGGTCTTGAACGAGCCCGCATCGGGGACCTCGCTCTCGTGCGCGACCCACACCCAGGTGCGGTAGAAGATCTTGCGCATCTCCTCGGCGAAGATCACGGGATCGGTGTACAGCTGACCGGCGACGCGGTCCTTCTCGGCGAGGT
The DNA here is from genome assembly GCF_025143765.1 of Gordonia sp. p3-SID1431. Lineage (NCBI taxonomy): Bacteria > Bacillati > Actinomycetota > Actinomycetes > Mycobacteriales > Gordoniaceae > Gordonia > Gordonia sp. p3-SID1431. Next base: position 3,379 of record NZ_JAMBDT010000115.1, on the reverse strand, counting down.
CCGCGAAGCCGCGGGTCGGCCGCTCGATGGTGGTCATCGATGTTCCTTCGTGTGTCGACCGCGCCGGGGCGCGGAGAGGGGCTGTCGGTGCGCGAGAGATCAGGAGGCGGTGCTCATGAGGGGACGTCGTCGCGGATGGTGAGGGCTCGTCCCATCCGCGCCTCGACCTTGAAGTACTTCCAGAGCGCATACTCACCGACCATGATGGTGCGCAACAGGTTGCAGGCCGCCCGGACGGTCGGCTGGTCGCGCACGTCGGCGAGGACGTAGAACGTCCACGGCCAGCCATCGGACGGGCCGACCATGTGGGCGTCGTCGTCGAAGGTCCCGATGATCTCGACGCCGTCGAGGTTCTTCAGACTCGTGAGGAACTCCATCGTGGCCTCCCACACCGGACCGATGTCGGCCTTGGGCAGGTCGAAGAAATTCTGGTTGTTCCCCACGCAGAACAGCGTGCGCAACGGTTCGTCGGTCATGGGCGGTGCACTCCTCGCGGTCGAGATGTCGGGTGGCGTGATGTCGGACTGATGTGTGGATGTCAGGGGAAGCTCGGGATGCCGGCCTCGAGGCCGAGCAGAAGGGCACCGGCGGCCTCGTAGGTGTTCGTCTGCAGCATCGCGTGTTGCGCCGGCACCAGGGCGTCCTGCAGGAACCGCTGCAGCGGATGGGTCTCGTAGATGGCCCCGGTGCCGGCGAGGTCGAACACCTGCAGCACGACGCTGCGCCCGACGTGTGCGGCGTGGGTGGCACTCAACCGCAACAGGGCCTGATCGTCGGTCGAGATGTGCTGTCCCGCGACGGCCTTGGCCCACACCCGGTCGGTGCTGTCGTAGAAGAACGCACGCGCCGAACGCAATTCGGCCTCGGCGACCGCCAGGCCGCTCTTGTACGCCGGCCGGTTGCCCTTGCTGGCACCCCCGGTGATCGAGGTCCGCGCCGCACCGACCTCGATCGCGTAGTCGAGCGCGCCCCGGGCCGCGCCGAGGGTCACCACCGCCAGCACCTGCGCGGCGTAGGCCAGCGCCGGGTACCGGGTCAGCGGTTCGTCGATCTGCGGTGCGCCGCCCCGCACGAAGGTCATCTCCTCGGGCACGAACACGCGGTCGGCGCGGATGGCATGGGAACCGGTCGCCTTCATCCCGGCGACATCCCAGTTGTCGACGATCTCCACCTCGGCCGGATCGACCAGCGCCGTCAGCGGTTTGCCGCCGGTCTCGGGTCCGCCGGCCAGACCGATCCCGAGGAGGTCGGCGCCGCGACATCCGCTGGCGAACTGCCAGACCCCCGAGCACAGGTAGCCGCCGTCGACCCGCTGCGCCTCCTGCATGGGGAACAGCCCGCCCGCGTAGGCGACATCGGGACCGTGCGCGTAGATCTTCTGCTGGGTCTCGGCCGGCAGCGCGGCGAAGTACACCAGCGACGATCCGAAACTGGACACCCACCCGGTGGCGGGGTCGACGGCGGAGATGCGTTCGACCAGCGACATGAAATCCGACGGTGCCATCGGCTCGCCTCCGAACGCCGCCGGCGTCGAGGCCCGGTACATGCCGGCACGCTTCAGCAACGCGATGAAGTCGGCGGGCACGTAGCGCTGCGAGTTGAACTCGTCCCGACGATCCCGGAGCACGTCGAGCGCGTGGTCGAACGCGGCGTCGCGCGCCGCCCCCGCCGGTTCCGCACACACCCGTTCGGTCAGGCTCTCCGCGGTCATCATTGTCTCCGTTCGGAATCGAATCTCGATCTCGAGTCCGACACTATGGACGCGGGACCCGACGCGGTATCGGGATTTCCCGCGCCGCGGGTAAGCAATTCCTTACTTGCGTGTCCTCACCTGCATGGCATCGTGGCGGGGGCGAAGATCAGAACTCGGCGAAGGTGAGGTGATGGCGATGTTCCCCGCGCGTCGGGACTTCGAGCAGATGATCCTGCACACCGGCACCGGCATCCTCATCCACGAGGCGAGTTCGAAGAACATCCTGTGGGCCAACCCGGCCGCCTGCCGCATCTTCGGGTTCACCCTGGAGGAACTCAAGCCCCTCAAGGCACACCACATGAGCGCCCAGGAGCGTCAGTACCGCCGCGAGGTCGGCGTGGCGTGGCTCCAGTCCGCGGTGGTGCACGGGTCGAGCCGCAAGCAGTGGAAGTACCGCGCCAAGGACGGCACCGAGTTCCTCACCGATGCCCGCGCGACCCTGGTGCGTTGCGAGGACGGGCCGGTCGTGATGGTCGAGTTCCGCAACATCTCCGACGAGGTCGAGTTGCAGGAAGAGCTGACCTGGGTGTCGGAGTCGTTGCAGCGCATCATGACCCACACGTCGGCCGGGATCGTCGTGCTCGACGACGACAACTGCATCGACGACATCTCCCCACTGGCCGCCAAGCTGTTCGGCCGCACCCCCGCGGAGCTGTCGGGCGTCCATCTGGAAGACCTCGGCCGGTGTGAACCCCGGCTGACCAGTGACCCCGTCGTCGAACGGCTGACGGACGGAGCGGGCTCGGTCGAGATCCAGCAGGAGATCATCAAGGACGACGGCAGCACCGTGTGGCTGGCCGGCGAACTCGAGATCGTCGCCCACGACGGCATCTCCTCGCGGGTCCTGACCGTGCGCGACGTGACCGACCGCGTGGAATGGGAACGCCGCAACGCCTACCAGGAGGCCAATCTCCAATATCTGAGCAGCTACCACGCGATGGGTGACATGGCGATGATCCTGGCCCACGAGCTCGGGCAGCCGCTCGCGGCGTCGACGAACTACCTGAGCGGACTCAAGGCCCGCGTCTCCGCCGAGACCGTCGACGCCCGCAGCCTCGCCTACGGCATCGACCAGATCGAGAAGCAACTTCACCGCGCCGCCGACATCGTGGCATCGGTCCGCCGCTACGTACGACGCATCGAGAGCACCTCGACGCTCATGGATCTCAACGAGACCGTCGAGGAGAGCCTGTACTTCGTGCGACTACGCGCGGCCGAGCAGGGCGTACGCGTGTACGCCGAGATCCCCGACCGCGACCTGCCGATCCAGGGCGAGAACGTGCTCATCGGACAGGTCATCATCAACCTGTGCGTCAACGCACTCGACGAGATCGTCCGTCCGACAACCGAGGTGAAGGAACTGACGATCCAGACCGGCGAGTCCGACGGACTGGCCTCGGTGTGGATCCGTGACCAGGGACGCGGCATGACGGGCGCGCCCACCGATCGCCTCGCCTCCGGCGCGTTCTCGTCCAAGCAGGACGGTTCCGGAATCGGGCTCATCATCTCCGAGCACATCGTCGAGCGCCACGGCGGGACGATCCGGTACCTGCCGAACGAACCGTCGGGCACCACCGTCCAGGTGACTCTCCCCCTCGCGACGATCGCCGAGGACGGCGCCGGCCA